>JAFGTZ010000099.1 GCA_016938795.1 Chromatiaceae bacterium
CGGCACCAAAATCAAGGGCATCCGCCTCGTGGGCGGCGATCATGGCGTCGATTGCAAGACCGACGCCGGCGCTTTTTTGCTCAAGGCTGAATTTCTGCGCAAGGTGTAGGCCCCGCGCAGGCGTGCCCGTGGAAGCGGCTTCCAGCCGCGAGCCGACAGTGATGCGCTCGCAAACAAGCGCGCCACCTCGCCCGCTAGCAGGCGTTCAAGCCAGGTGCCCGGCCTCAGCGCGGGGTTCTCGCGGCTAAAAGCCGCTTCCACAGGCGAGCCGACAGCGATGCGCTCGCAAACAAGCGCGCCACCGCGCCCGCTGGCAGGCGTTCAAGCCAGGTGCCGGCCTCAGCGCGGGGTTCTCGCGGCTAAAAGCCGCTTCCACAGGGGAAGTCTTGTCGAATCGGGTTTGATTCATCGCCCCGCGTAATAGTCGCGCAGCGCCTCGGCCGTGGCCGAATCGGCCTGGGCGGCGAGGGTTTCGGGTGGGCCTTCGGCGATGAGGCGTCCGCCTGCCGCGCCGCCCTCGGGGCCGAGGTCGATGAGCCAGTCGGCGGCGGCGATGATGTCCAGATCGTGCTCGATGACCACCAGGCTGTGGCCGGCCTCGACCAGGCGGTGCAGCACCGCGATGAGTCGCTCCACATCGGCCATGTGCAGGCCCACGCTCGGCTCGTCGAGCAGGTAGAGGGTGGGGCGGGCGCTCAGGCCATCGCGCCCCGTGCGGGCGCGCGCCAGCTCGGTGACCAGCTTGAGGCGCTGCGCCTCGCCGCCCGAGAGGGTGGGGCTTGGCTGGCCGAGCGTCAGATAGCCAAGCCCGAGATCGCGCAGCAGCTCCAGCGGGCGGGCGATGGCGGGATGCGCGGCAAAATGCGCCGCCGCCTCCTCGATGCTGAGCGCGAGCACCGCGCCGATGTCGAGCCCCAGATAGCGCACCGCGCGCGTCTCGCGATCAAAGCGGCTGCCGCCGCACTGCTCGCAGGTCAGGCGCGCCTCGGGCAGAAAGCTCATGTCGAGCCGTTGCACACCCTGGCCCTCGCAGGCCGGACAGCGCCCACCCGGGGTGTTGAAGGAGAAGCGCGCCGGCCCCCAGCCCTGAATGCGCGCCTCCTCGGTGGCGGCATAGAGCCGGCGGATGGCGTCCCAGATGCCGACATAGGTGGCCGGACAGGAGCGTGGCGTCTTGCCGATGGGGCTTTGGTCCACCTCCAGCAGACGGCTGAGCGGCTCCCAGCCGCTCAGCGAGCGACAGCCAACCCAGTGCGCCTTGGTTTTCGATGGGGCGCGAACTTCGCCCAGCACCCGCGCCAGATTGGCCCCCAGCACCTCGCGCACCAGGCTCGATTTGCCCGAGCCCGACACACCCGTCACCACCACCAGCCGCCCGAGCGGCAGGCGCACATCCAGATCGTGCAGATTATGCAGCCGCGCCCCGCGAATGCGCAGCCAGTCGCCCGATGCCGGGCAGGGCCGCGCGGGCTGGGCGCGCCCGCGCGGGCGGGCGAGGGCGCGCCCCGTCACGGATTCGGGATTGGCCAGCAGATCGGCCAGGCGGCCCTCGGCCACCAGCCGCCCGCCATGCACGCCCGCGCCCGGCCCGAGATCAATGAGATGCTCGGCGCGGCGGATGGTCTCCTCATCGTGCTCCACCACCAGGATGGTGTTGCCCTGGGCTTCGAGGCGATGCAGGCTATCGAGCAGGCGGCGGTTGTCGCGCGGATGCAGCCCGATGGTGGGCTCGTCGAGCACATAGCAGACGCCCTGCAGATTGGAGCCGAGCTGCGCGGCGAGCCGGATGCGCTGCGCCTCGCCGCCCGAGAGGCTGGGCGCGGCGCGGTCGAGGCTCAGATAGCCCAGCCCCACCTCGATGAGAAAGTCGAGCCGCGCGCGAATCTCGGCGAGCGGCTCGGCGCCGATGGCGCGCTCGCGCTCGCTGAGTGCAAAGCCATCGAGCGCGGCGCGCGCATCATCCACGCTGAGCGCCGAGAACTCGGCGATGCCACGCCCCTGAAAGCGCACCGCGCGCGCCTCGGGGTTGAGCCGTGCGCCCTGGCACTCGGGGCAGGGCGCGGCCGTGCCGAAGCCCTCCTCGCTCCAGGCCGCTTCCTCGCCGCTTTGCTCGGCATCGAAGCCCTTGAGCAGGCGTCCGGTGCCCAGACAGCGCGGACACCAGCCCTGACGCGCGTTGTAGCTGAACAGACGCGGATCGGGCTCGGCGAAGGCGCGCCCGCAGCTCGGGCAGGCGCGCGCGCTGGAGTAGGC
>JAFGTZ010000100.1 GCA_016938795.1 Chromatiaceae bacterium
CCACAGGGGAGCGCACCGTCTAGTGTTTTCCCTGCTTGCCGGATCGGGATGAACCCCCTCTATTCGCGCCTGGGGGCCTGTGCAACACTCGGGACCAGCACCATTGATGCCTTGCCGCTGGGGGTCATGCCTATGCCGTCGCCTGTGACCAAGGATCGCATTGCCCAGGCGCCGCTGATTGCGCATGTCATTCACCGGCTCGCGGTTGGAGGGCTGGAGAATGGCTTGGTGAATCTTGTGAATCAACTGCCGCCCGAGCGCTTTCGTCACGCCATCATCTGTCTGACCGAGGCGGGTGATTTCAGCCGCCGTCTCCGAGCGCCCAACGTCAGTCTGCACGCCTTGCACAAGCGCGAGGGGCTCGATCTCTCGGTGCATTGGCGTTTGTGGCGGCTGCTGCGCCGTCTGCGCCCCGCGCTGGTTCACACGCGCAATCTCGCCACCCTGGAGATGCAGGTCATCGCCACCCTGGCCGGGGTGCGCGCCCGTGTGCATGGCGAGCATGGCTGGGATGTGCGCGACCCCGACGGCTCGGGGCGCGCGCCGCGCCGACTGCGCCGCCTGGCGCGCCCCTTTGTGCAGCACTACATCGTGCTCTCGCGCCATCAGGAGCGCTATCTCAGCGAGGCCATCGGCGTGCCCGAGAGGCATGTGAGCCGCATCTGCAACGGGGTCGATGTGGCGCGCTTTCATCCCGCCCCGAGCGGACTGCGTGAGGCCGTGCTGCCGCCCGGCTTTGCCCCGCCTGGGGCGCCTGTTATCGGGTGCGTAATGCGGGTGCAGCCGGTCAAGGCTCCCCTGATCCTGGCGGATGCCTTTATCGACACGGTACGCCACTGGCCCCAGGGCGAGGAGCCGCCGCGGTTGCTGGTGGTGGGCGAGGGGCCGCTGCTGCCGGCGCTGCGCGCGCGCGTCGAGATGGCGGGGCTGGAGCGGCTCGTCTGGCTGCCCGGCGCGCGCGAGGATGTGCCCGAGCTGCTGCGCGCCTGCGATTGCTTCGTGCTCGCCTCGCTCGCCGAGGGCATCTGCAACACCATTCTGGAGGCCATGGCGAGCGGATTGGCGGTGATCGCCACGCGCGTTGGCGGCAATGTCGAGCTTGTGGAAGAGGGGGTCAACGGATGTCTGGTCGAGCCCGGCAACGCCTCGGCGCTGAGCCTCGCACTGCGCGAGGCCCTGACCGATGGGGCGCGGCTGCGCGACTGGGGGCGGGCCGCGCGCGCGCGCGCCGAACGCGACTTTGCCCTTGACGGCATGGTGGCGCGTTATCAGGCCCTCTACGCAGACCGGCTCGGCCCGAGCGCGGCCTGAGCCGGCGCAGCGGAGACCCAGCAGCCATGTGCGCCATTACCGGCATCCTGGATCTGCGCGGCGGACGGACGGTTGATGCCGATCTGCTCGTGGCCATGAACCGCGTCCAGTTCCATCGCGGCCCCGATGAGGGCGGGCTGCATCTGGAGCCTGGGGTGGGGCTGGCGCATCGGCGGCTCTCCATCATCGATCTCTCGAACGGTCAGCAGCCGCTCTTCAACGAAGACCAGAGCGTGGTGGTGACCTACAACGGCGAGATTTACAACTTTCGCGAACTCACCGAGGAGCTGCGCGCCGCCGGGCACAGCTTTCGCACCCACTGCGACACCGAGGTCATCGTGCATGCCTGGGAGCAGTGGGGCGAACGCTGTGTGGAACGCTTCCGGGGCATGTTCGCCTTCGCGCTCTGGGATCGCAACCAGCGCAGCCTCTTTCTGGCCCGCGACCGGCTTGGTATCAAACCCCTCTATTACGCCTTTTTGCCTGGGGACTGGCTGATCCTCGGCTCCGAACTCAAGGCGCTCGAATGTCACCCAGGTCTCAGCCGCGCGCTCGACGAGCGCGCCATCGACGACTATTTCGCCTATGGCTATGTGCCCGAGCCGCGCACCATCTACGCCGGCGCGCGCAAGCTGGCCCCCGGGCATTGGCTGCGGCTTGAGCAGGGCCGCGCGCCCGGCGAACCGCGCGCCTACTGGGATGTGCCCGGCGCCCCGCTGCCCGCGCTCGACGAGGCCGAGGCCTGCGAGGAGCTGCGCGTGCGTCTGCGCGAGGCGGTGCGCCTGCGCCTCGTCGCGGAGGTGCCGCTCGGCGCCTTTCTCTCGGGCGGGGTCGATTCGAGCGCCGTGGTGGCCACCATGGCGGGACTCTCCGAGCGCCCGGTGAAGACCTGCTCCATTGTCTTTGCCGATCCCGCGTTCGACGAGTCCAGCCATGCCGCGCGGGTGGCCGAGCGCTATGGCGCCGAGCATCGGGCGCAACAGGTCGATCTCGACGACATCTCGCTCATTGACCGCCTTGGCGAACTCTATGACGAACCCTTCGCCGACAGCTCGGCGCTGCCCACCTATCGGGTGTGCGAGCTTGCGCGCTCGGCGGTCACGGTGGCGCTCTCGGGCGATGGCGGCGATGAGATTCTCGCCGGCTATCG
>JAFGTZ010000101.1 GCA_016938795.1 Chromatiaceae bacterium
AACAACGCCCGCAGCGCCTCGCCCGGATCACTCGCGCGCATCAAGGCCTCGCCGACCAGGAAGGCGTGTACCCCCTGGGCGCGCATCCGCATCACATCCTCGGGGGCAAGGATGCCGCTTTCGGTCACCAGCAACCGCTCGGGCGGCACGGCGCCGATGAGATTGAGCGTGGTCTGAAGACTCACCTCGAAGGTGTGCAGATTGCGGTTGTTGATGCCGATCAGCTCGCCCGGCACCGCGAGCGCGCGCTCCAGCTCCTCAGCATCGTGCACCTCGACGAGCACATCGAGCCCGAGCTCGGCCGCCAGTCCGGCCAGATCGGCAAGTTGCGCGTCGCTCAGACAGGCGGCGATGAGCAGCACCGCATCGGCCCCGAGCAGACGCGCCTCGTGGAGCTGATAGGGGTCGATGAGAAAATCCTTGCGAATGGCCGGCAGCGCACAGGCGGCGCGCGCCTCCTGAAGATAGCGGTCGGCGCCCTGAAAGAAGTCGATGTCGGTCAGCACCGAGAGACAGGCCGCGCCCGCGCGCGCATAGCTCCGGGCAATCTCGGCTGGCACGAAGTGCTCGCGCAGCACACCCTTGCTGGGGCTGGCCTTCTTGATCTCGGCAATGACTGCGGGCTCGCCCGCCGCGACCCGAGCGCGCAGCGCGCAGGCGAAGCCGCGCGGGGCCTCAGCGCACTCGGCCAGCCGGGCGCGCAGCTCGGCGAGCGGCACGCGGGCCGCGCGCTCGGCCACCTCCTCGGCCTTGCGCTGGGTGATCTTTTTGAGAATATCCGGGGTGTCACTCATGGTCACCAGTCTCCGCGCCAATCAATCGAAAGAGGCCGTGAGGGCGCGCAGGCGCTCCAGGCGCTCGCGTGCCGCGCCGCTCGCGATCACCGCGCGGGCACGCTCAATGCCCTCGGCCAGGCTGGGCGCGCAACCGGCCGTATAGATGGCCGCGCCGGCGTTGAGACAGACGATGTCGCGCGCGGGGCCCGGTTCATCGTCGAGCACCGCGCGCAGCCTGGCCAGACTCTCCTCGGGCCCGGCCACCTGGATGCTGGCGAGCGGGGCACGCGCGCAGCCAAAATCCTCGGGGCGAATGCTGTAGCGGTGAATCTCGCCGCCCTTCAGCTCGGCCACATCGGTGGTGTCGCCAATGCTGATCTCATCGAGCCCGTCGCGGGCATGCACCACCAGCACATGACGGCTGCCCAGGCGCTGGAGCACCTCGGCGAGGGGTTCGAGCAAGGCCTCGTCGAAGACCCCGAGCACCTGATTGGGCACCCGTGCGGGGTTGGTGAGGGGGCCAAGCACATTGAAGAGGGTGCGCACGCCCAGCTCGCGCCGGGGGGCAATGGCGTGCTTCATGGCGCTGTGATGACCGGGCGCGAACATGAAGCCCACGCCCACCTCGCGCACGCAGCGCGCCACCTGCTCGGGACTGAGATCGAGCCGGATGCCGGCGGCTTCGAGCACATCGGCCGCCCCCGACTTACTGGAGACCGAGCGATTGCCATGCTTGGCCACCCGAGCCCCGGCGGCGGCGGCCACAAAGATGCTGGTGGTGGACACATTGAAGGAGCCCGAACAGTCGCCGCCCGTGCCGACGATATCGACCGTGTGCTCTAGCCCGTCGAGCACCACGCCGCTGGCCAGCTCGCGCATCACGGCGGCGGCGGCGGCAATCTCGGTCACGCTCTCGCCCTTCATGCGCAGCGCGACCAGAAACCCGGCGATCTGCGCCGGGGTCGCGCCGCCGGTCATGATGGTGCGCATCACGGCGCGCATCTCGGCGTCGTCGAGATCGCGTCGCTCGATACAGCGGTTGATGGCGTCTTTGAGTTCCATCAGTCGGCATCCTCAAGAAAGTTGCGCAGCAGGTCGTGCCCATGGGCGGTCAGGATGGACTCGGGATGGAACTGCACTCCCTGAATGGGCAGCTCGCGATGGCGCACGCCCATGATGGCCTCGATATGGCCCTCCTCGGTCTCGGTCCAGGCGGTCACCTCCAGACACTCGGGCAGGCTCTCGGGCTCGATGACCAGCGAGTGATAGCGGGTCGCCTCGAAGGGATTGGCAAGCCCCCGAAAGACGCCGACGCCCATGTGATAGACCGGCGAGGTCTTGCCGTGCATCACCCGAGGCGCGCGCACGATGCGCCCGCCAAAGGCCTGACCGATGGACTGATGGCCCAGACAGACCCCAAGGATGGGCACCTGACCGGCAAGCGCATGGATGAGCGCCACCGAGATACCGGCCTCGTTCGGCGTGCAGGGCCCGGGCGAGATAACCACCCGCTCGGGCTTGAGCGCCAGGGTCTCCTCCAGGCTCAGCTCATCGTTGCGCACCACGCGCGTCTCCACCCCTAACTCGCCCAGATATTGCACCAGGTTGTAGGTAAAGGAGTCGTAATTGTCGATCATCAGCAGCATGGTTCAAACCTCCTTCAGCCCGCAGCCATAGCGCTCGATGCCCATCTCGGCGGCGGTCACGGCGCGGAAGATGGCGCGGCCCTTGTTCATGGTCTCCTGCCATTCGAGTTCGGGCACCGAATCGGCCACCACCCCGGCGCCGGCCTGGATGTGCAGGGTGCCGTCCTGAATGACCGCCGTGCGGATGGCGATGGCGGTATCCATGTTGCCGTTCCAGGAGAGATAGCCGACCGCGCCGGAATAGATGCCGCGTTTGACCGGCTCCAGCTCGTCGATGATCTCCATGGCGCGAATCTTGGGCGCGCCCGAGACGGTGCCCGCCGGAAAGGTGGCGCGCAGCACGTCGATGGCGCTCAGGCCCTCGCGCAGCTCGCCGGTGACGTTCGAGACGATGTGCATCACATGCGAATAGCGCTCCACCACCATGCGCTCGGTGAGCCGCACGCTGCCAAGCGCCGAGACCCGCCCGGCATCGTTGCGACCCAGATCGATCAGCATCAGATGCTCGGCTAGTTCCTTCGGATCAGCCAGCAGTTCGGCCTCGAGCGCCTGGTCCTCGGCCTCGTCGCGCCCGCGCCGGCGGGTACCCGCGATGGGACGCACCGTCACCACCCCATCCTCCAGCCGGGTGAGAATCTCGGGCGAGGAGCCGACGATCTGGAACTCGCCGAGATCGAGAAAATACATGTAGGGCGAGGGGTTAAGCCCCCTGAGCGCGCGGTAGAGATCGAGCGGCGGCGCACCAAAGGGGATGGAGAGACGCTGCGAGAGCACCACCTGCATACAGTCGCCGGCGAGAATATAGTCCTTGATGCGCGCCACCGCCTGCTGGAAGCCCGCCTCGCTGAAGCCGGAGACGAAATCGCCTTCATCGACCGCGTGAGGCGTGCGGGGGGCGCGCTCGGGCAGGGGATCGGCGAGCCGTGCGGTGAGCTCGGCCAGACGCGCCCGAGCGCTCTCCAGGGTGTCGCCCGCGCCGGGATCGAGATGCAGGATGATGAAGAGCCGACCGCTCAGATTGTCGAACACCACCACCTCGTCCGACACCATGAGCAGGATATCGGGCGTGCCAAGCTGGTCGGGGTTGGGGCACTCGGCCAGGCGCGGCTCGATATAGCGGATGCTGTCGTAGCCAAAATAGCCCACCAGACCGCCGGTAAAGCGCGGCAGCTCGCCCAGCTCGACGGCGCGGAAGCGCTGCTGGTAGTCCTCGATCCAGGCCAGGGGATCGGGGCTTTCGGCGCGCTCAATCTCGCGCCCGTCGCGCTCGACGCTGATCTGGTGTCCGCGCACCCGCAGACGGGTGCGGCACGGCAGCCCGATGATGGAATAGCGGCCCCACTTCTCGCCGCCCTGCACCGACTCGAACAGATAGGAATAGGGCCCCTGGGCGAGCTTCAGATAGACGCTGAGCGGGGTGTCGAGGTCGGCGAGCACCTCGCAGGCGAGCGGAATGCGGTTATAGCCCTGGGCGGCCAGGGTCGCGAAGGTCTTGGGGGTCATGACAGACTCCGAAAACGACGATGAAACGATGGGGTTGGAAGCGGGCGGCCTAGCCTCGCCATCGCCACCCGATCGTGACCCGCGCGGCATCAATGCCCTGGATGCGGGCATCGAAGGGGATAGACGCAAAGAGTCGGAGTCGCGGGGTCGTCATGCTGTTCAGCCTGGCGCCGTGGCGCTGAGCAGACCTGGCAGCTCGGCCAGCGAATCGACCACATAATCGGGCTCGGCCGTGCGGATGTCCGTACCATGGTTGTAGCCATAGCTGGTGCAGAGGATGGAGAAACCGGCGGCGCGCGCGGCCTTCACATCGCTGATGGAGTCGCCGATCATGAGCGCGCTCTCGGGGGCCACGCCAAAGAACTCGGCCGCGTGCAGCAGCGGCAGCGGATCGGGCTTCTTGCGCTCCAGGGTGTCGCCGCTGATGACGATGGTGAAATAGTCGCGCAGCCCCAGATGGCGCAACAGCGGCTCGGTGAAACGCTCCGGCTTGTTGGTCACGCAGCCGAGCGGATAACCGGCACCGCGCAGAAAATCGAGCCCCTCGCGCACACCCGCGTAGAGCTCGGCGCGGTCGTAGGTGTGCTCGGCATAGAGCTCCAGAAAGAGGGGATGGGCGCGCGCATAGTCCTCGGGCGCGGCCTCGCCGTCGAGCGTGCCGATGAGCGCCCGATGGATGAGACGCTCGACCCCGTTGCCAACCCAGGTGCGCACCGCCGCCTCGCCGCAGGGCTCGCGCCCGAGCCGGCGCATCATCTCGTCGATGCAATAGGTCAGATCCGGCACGCTGTCGACCAGGGTGCCGTCGAGATCGCAGAGAACCATCGTGGGTTGCAGCATAGATGAATGCCTGTGCCAATGGCTCCCCTCTCCCTCGGAGGGAGAGGGGTTGGGATAAGAGGTAAGCCTGAAAACGTCCGCCGCGCCGACCGTCAGCGGCTCACACTCGCCAGCGCCGCGCGCATCTCGGCGAGAATGCTGTCATAGCGATGCGGATCGCTCTCGCGTCCCTTGCCAAAGATGCCCGAGCCGGACACAAAGGTATCGGCCCCAGCGGCCTTGATCTCGGCGATGTTATCGGCCTTGACGCCGCCGTCAATCTCGAGGCGGATATCGAGCCCGGAGTCGTCAATGCGCCGGCGCGCCTCGCGCAGCTTGTCGAGGGTGGCGGGGATGAAGCTCTGACCGCCGAAGCCCGGATTCACCGACATGAGTAGGATCATGTCAACCTTGTCCATCACATAGTCGAGATGGCTGAGCGGTGTGGCCGGATTGAACACCAGCCCCGACTTGCAGCCCTGATCGCGAATGAGTTGCAGGCTGCGGTCGATGTGCTCGCTCGCCTCGGGGTGGAAGGTGATGTAGGTGGCGCCCGCCTTGGCAAAATCGGGGATGATCCGATCGACCGGCTTGACCATGAGATGCACGTCGATGGGCGCGCTGATGCCATGCTTGCGCAGCGCCTCGCACACCAGCGGACCAATGGTGAGATTGGGCACATAGTGGTTGTCCATGACATCGAAATGCACGATGTCCGCGCCCGAGGCCAGCACATTGGCAACCTCTTCGCCAAGCCTGGCGAAGTCGGCCGAGAGAATCGACGGTGCAATCAGATCGGTGGTCATGATGGAGTCCCCCAGAAGTTGTTTTGTTTCATGCGCCCCTCGCCGGGCAGGGCGCGAAAAGTCGCCACTCTACCCCAAGCCGACAAGATTTTCACCGGGCGCAGCACCCCTGCCCGTGGAAGCGGCTACCAGCCGCGAGCAGATAGCGATGCGATTGCAGACAAAGGCGCAGACCGCCTGTGGAAGCGACTTGTACACTCGACCTCAAGCCGCGCGGGCGCGGTTGATGGCTTCGTAGGCGCGGCGGATTTCCTGGGTCTTTTGCGAGGCCATGCGCAGCGCCTCCTCGGGCAGCCCCTGGGAGACGAGCTTGTCGGGGTGGTGCTGGCTCATGAGGCGACGATAGGCGCGCTTGATCTCGGCGTCGCTCGCGCGCGGTTCGACACCGAGCGTGGCATAGGCACGCGAGAGCGGCGGATCGGCGCGCGCGACAGCGCCCGGACGCTGAGCGCGCCCGGCGGCGGCGCGCACCCGCACCTGGAGCGCGGCGAGCATCTCGATGCGCCGATAGGTGCCGCGCGAGATGCTTAGACTATGGCGAATGCGTTCCAGATAGGCGCGCTGCACACTCGATGGCGGGCCATCGACGTGCGCGGTACTGAGCTGCACCTCAAGAAAGAGATGCAGCAACGCACCCTGCCCCGCACAGACCGCCTTAAGACGCTTGAGCACGGGCGCCGGGTCGAACTCGGCGGACTTGCCGGCATTAAAAAACCGGATGGCCGTGCGCCGCTGCGGTGGGCTGAGCGCCATGCGCTCCATGACCGACTCGGCATGGGCAATCTCGGCCTCGCTCACGCGCCCATCGGCCTTGGCCAGATGCCCCATGATCTGAAAGGTGGCCTCGAAAAAGTGCTGCTGAATCTGCAACCGCTCCTCGGCGCTCATACCAGGACGCAACGCCCCCCCGATCCAGCCGCGATCGACCCCCTGCCCCAGGGCGGCCCCAAAGAGCGCCCCAACCGGTCCGCCAAAGGCCAGACCAAGGGTGCCACCAAGGGCCGTGCCTAACCATCGCATGCGCATGCTCCGACGCTCACTCCGCCTGACGTTGACTTGAGGATTGGATTCAAGACGCTAGAGTAGCACTGTCTTTGATCGACGCCGCGCCTTCCGGCGTCGCCTTGCAGCCAAAGAGGACGTTTTATCATGCAGTATCGACCACTTGGCAACACTGACCTTAAGGTCAGCGCACTCTGTCTCGGCACCATGACCTTCGGCGAGCAGAACACCGAGGCCGAGGCCCATGCCCAGCTCGACCGCGCGCTCGCCGCAGGCATCAACTTCATCGACACCGCCGAGATGTATCCGGTGCCCCCGCGCGCCGAGACGCAAGGATTGACCGAGCAGTATCTGGGCAGCTGGCTCCAGTCGCGCGGTTGTCGCGACCGCGTCATCCTGGCCTCCAAGGTCGCCGGCCCCGGTGACTGGCTCCCCCATCTGCGCGGCAGTGCGCGGCGGCTTGATCGGCGCAATATCGAGACCGCCCTTGATGAAAGCCTGCGCCGGCTCGGCACCGATGTCATCGACCTCTATCAGCTCCACTGGCCCGACCGCCCCACCAACTACTTCGGCCAGCTCGGCTACCAGCCCGCGCCCGAGGCTGAGGAGCGGGCGGCCGTTCCGCTGGCCGAGACGCTCGGAGTGCTCGCCGATCTGATCGCGGCGGGCAAGATTCGCCATGTGGGACTCTCGAACGAAACGCCCTGGGGGCTGATGCAGGCGCTCGCGCTGGCCGAGCAGCAGGGACTGCCGCGCGTGCTGAGCATCCAGAACCCCTACAACCTGCTCAATCGCAGTTTCGAAATCGGCCTGGCCGAGATCGCACTGCGCGAGCGCTGCGGATTGCTGGCCTACTCGCCGCTTGCCTTCGGGGTGCTCTCGGGGAAATATCTCGATGGCCAGCGCCCGCCCGAAGGACGCATCACCCGCTTTGCGCGCTTCAGCCGCTATTCCAACCCCGAGGCCGAGCGCGCCACCGCCGACTATGTAGCGCTGGCGCGGCGCCACGGTCTCGACCCCGCACAGCTCGCACTCGCCTGGGTCACCAGTCGCCCCTTCGTGACCTCCAACATCATCGGCGCCACCACGCTGGAACAACTGGAGAGCAACCTCGCCAGCCTGGAGCTTGAGCTGTCGGACGCATTGATCGCGGAGATCGAGGCCATTCACCAACGTCAGCCCAATCCGGCGCCCTAAGGGACGTGAGGCTTAAACTTGAGCGCTGGGTTCTCTTCGCTTCCCGCTGAGGACTGAAGGCATTGCGCGCGGCGCGCCCCTACACCAGACCCGCCGCACGCGCCTGCTCGACCACGCCATCGAACCCCTGCATGCCGCATTTGAAACTGGCAAGGCGCGTGGCGCGCGCCACGGCCTGCTCATCGGGGAGGCCCTGCAACAGCCCCTGAATCACACCGGCATTGAAGCAATCGCCCGCGCCCAGGGTGTCGATCAGTCGCTCCGGTCGCCAGGCTGGAACCTGACGGGGCGAGTTGCCGCGACGCACGAACCAGGCGCCCTCCTCGCCCCAGGCCAGCACGCAGAGCGCAGCGCTGGTGTGAGCGAGCAGATGGGCAAGACAGGCACGCGCCTCCTCGAAACCCGCCGCGCGCGCAAAGGCGCGTCCCACAAGCAACACCGCTGGCCCCTGGTAAAGCTGTTCGATGTCGGGACGTGGCTTTTCGAGTTCCAGCGAGAGGGGCAAGTCGGGACGCTCGCATCGCGCGCGCGCCATCATGCGCGCGGTCTCGACCGGATTGCGGCCCTCGAAGTGCAACCAGTCGAGCCCCGCGAGCGGAACGCGCGCAAAGTCCTCGGCGGCAAGTTCGCGCAGATCGCGATAATGCACGATGGTGCGACTGGCGCTCGCGCGACTCAGGGCAATGCAGGAGAGCGGCGTGCTCGCGCCCGGGACGCGCACCACGCGCTTGGTGTCGATGCCGCGCGCGCCCAGATCCTCCAGGATAAAGGCGCCCGCCTCGTCCTCGGCCAGGGTGCCGAGCCAGGCGCAGCGCGAGCCAAACTGCGCGAGCACGGCCAGGGTGTTGGTAACATTGCCCCCGCGCCGGCGGGTGCGCGCCAGGGCGCGCACCTCTTGATCCTCGTGCGGATACTCGGCCACCTCATGCACGAGATCGAGCGTGGCAATGCCCACCCCGAGCACGGAAGGGGTTGCAGACAGGTAAAAATCCGCCGCACACATCGAGGTTAGAGATCGCGCGCGACCCGGAAACCCAGCATCTTCAGCCGCGTCCAGGGCGCGAAACGGGCGCGCGCATAGGATCGGATTGAATCGGCGGGCTTGTTGAAGGCGCCGCCGCGCGCGACCCGGTTCCCGCAATCGTCCACGATCCAGGCCGAGCCATCGCGCGGCGCGCCTTTGTAACTGGACACATAGCAATCGGCAACCCACTCGGCTACATTGCCAGCCGTGTCATGCAGTCCGAAGGGATTGGGCGCGAAACGTCCGATGGGCGCCGTGAAGCGATTGTCCCAGGGGCTGGCGCAATCGAAACAGACCGCCAGTCCCTCGCCCTTGTCATAGCCCCACCAGAAAGGGGTTTGTGTGCCCGCGCGGGCGGCAAATTCCCATTCGGCCTCGCTGGGCAGACGATACCGCCGCCCGCTCTGCTCCGAGAGCCAGGCCACATAGGCCTGGGCATCGTCCCAGCTGACATCGATCACTGGACGCTGGCCGCGTCCCCAACCGTGATCGTCGGGCAAACGTCGGCGCGTGGCGTTGGCAAAACGATCATATTCCTCAAAGGTGACCTCGTGGACGCCAATGAAGAAGGGCGCAATCTCGACCGCGTGCGCGGGCGCATGATCCTGTGTGCCCATGGAATCCTGCCCCATCTCGAAACGCCCTCCGTCGAGCTTGGCCAGGAGCGGGCCAACCGAACCGTCGCGCATCCAGTCGCGGCGCGTCACGGGGCGATCAGTTGCCGATGCAGCGGGCGAGGAGACGAGCGGCACGGCATCCGCGACATCGACCGTCACGCTGTCCGTCGGCTCCGCCTGATCGGGCCGAACATCGGGCTTGGCGGGCGGCGCGGGCGGCGCGGGAGGCGCTGGACGGGGCGTTTCGGGTTTAGCAGGCGTCAGCGCCACCGGGGATGGTGGCGGCATTGATGGCGAGGACGGTGTCAAAGACGGCAGCGTCATCCCGATCCAGACCGAGATAGGCGCCACAATTAAAACAACCAGCACCATCTGCCACCAGGGCGGCGAGCGGCGCACCTGGGAGCGCGCTTCGGCTAGCTCTGCCTCGTCGCTGATCGAGCGATTCTGCAACTCGGCCAGCGCCTGCTGGAGACGTTCAACCTCGCTGTGCGCCTCCTGCAGCGAGATGTCGCGCTGCTCGACCTCCTGGCGCAGATCATCGAAGGCGAGATTGCGATCCTCCAGCTGATCCTCAAGACGCTGGCAGGCCTGCGTAATGCGCTCAAGCGCCTGTTCCTTCACACTCAGGGTCTGGCGCAGCAGTGTCAGCTCCTGTTGCAACGCCAGGCGCTCGGTTTCGGAGGCCACGCTGTGCGCGACATCGTGCTCGCGCGCCGTCAAGCGATCATTCAGGCGGGTGATTTCGCGCGCGGCCTGCTCGCGCATCCGCTCCAACGAATGACGCAAGGAGGCAGCCTCGGCGGCACCATCACTCAAACCGTTCAGGTCATTTTGATCTGACATTCTTGTTTGCTGAAGTGTCTTTGCGTGAAAAAAGACCGATACCGCAGCGCGCGCCGCGCGCCAACGCCGACATCGCGTTCACCGACCTCTACCAGGACGGACCCCAGCATCAACCCCTGTATCAAGAGAGGTCGCTGGAACAGACCATAGTGTAGCCCGAGCCGCAATCCGCTCGCCCGTTCAATCTCATGAACAGCGACACGAACCTTGGAGAGCGGCACTCGCTCCCCAATCTCTAGGACGTTTCCATGGCTATTTGTCGGGTTTCGCACCCGCTGACCCACTTCCACCAATGATCGAAAGAGTTCAGCAATCCATGTCGCCACCCTTTCGGGAACACCCACTGCGCCATTCGGTGACAGCCGAGTTGCACGCGCGCACCTTCGACCCTCTGCGTGGGCCGGCGCGCGTTTTCCATCTCACTGCTATCTGCGGCGAGCGCGGCGGCGGGCACAATGCCCAGCATCTGCTGCGCCTGCTCGATCACTATGGCGCCCCACATCCAGAGGAGATTGGCCAGTATTACGCCGTCGATCTCGGCGATCTGCGGCTGCGCTGGGAGCGCCACACCGAATTTGTGACCTACACCTTCAGCCGTCAGGAATCCTTCTCCCATCCCTTCACTGACCCCATCATCAACCTGCTGCCTCAAGGCTGGCTGAACGAACTGCCCGGCGAGGTCATCACCGCCACGCTCCTAGCCATCGAGTCGTGCGACATGCCCGAGCGCGGACCCGGCGAACTTTGCGCGCTCTTTGGCGGCAATCCCTTCATCGGCTGCGAGGTGGTGGGCGGAGCCGCCCGCGCCTGGTCGGATCTGCGCATTCATCCCGATGGCTACTCGCGCATTCTGATCCGCGAATGCGGGCTGTCCGAAAATCAATCCGGGCGGTTGGCCAAGCGCCTGCTTGAGGTCAACGCCTACCGCGCCATGGCCCTGCTTGGGCTGCCCGCAGCACGCGATGCCAACAAGCGCCTCAGCGATGCCGAGCGGCGTCTGGTGACCGTGGCCGCGCGCATGGCCGATCTGGAAGAGGACGATGGCGCGCCCGAGAGCGAGCTGCTCTCCGAACTCACCACCCTGGCCGCCGAGATTGAAACCCTGGCCGCACGCACTGTCTATCGGTTCGAGGCCTCGCACGCCTATTACCGCATTGTGCGCCAGCGTCTTGAGCGCCTGCGCGAACGGCGCATCGAGGGCCTGCAAACCTTTACCGAGTTTCTGGAGGCGCGGCTCGCTCCGGCCATCGCCACCTGCGAGTCTACCCGCAAGCGCCAGCAGGATCTCGCCGAACGGGCAGGGCGCATCACCAGCCTCTTGCGCGCGCGGGTTGAGGTTGAGCTTCAGGCACAAAATCGCGGCCTGCTCGAATCCATGGACCAACGCGCCCGACTGCAACTGCGCCTTCAGGAAACGGTCGAGGGTCTCTCGGTCATCGCCATCGGCTATTACGGCGTTGGGCTGGTGGGCTATGCGCTCAAGGGGCTAGCAGCCAAGGGACTGCCAATCAATGTCGAGCTGGGCATCGGCATCGCGGTGCCCGTAGTGGTCGGCTTTGCCTGGCTTGGACTCAAGCGCATGAAGAAGCGCCTGTTCAAGGATCATTAAAACCCCAGGCCTGGTTGGTCAGGGGGCGCAACCACAGGCGCCCCCCGGCCAAGCGCACATCCATGTGTTTGAGATAGGCCATGCCAAGCAGGATCTCCTCACCGCCCATGTTTGGCAGCACGGTGGCGCGCAGATTGCGCACCGCCAAACCGCCAACCTCCACCTCATCGAGCCGGGCCGTCCAGGTCGCGATGGTGCCGTTTCCGGTCTTGCTGAGCCCGCCCGAGACGAGATGCAGATTCAGCGCCCGCGCCATGGCGCGCGACATGGCAACATCAGCAGCGCCGGTGTCGATGAGGAAACGCACCGGCTGGCCATTGATCGACCCTGAGGCGACATACTGATCGACGGCATTGGATCTGAGCATGACCTCGGGGGCGCCGTTCGGACCGAGATAGGCCACTGGGCGCGGGTTGGGGTTCGAGCGCTCAAGCGCCTGGTGCGCGACCAAGGCGACGAACGCCGCGACAGCGAGCAGTAGCAACAGACTGGGAGCCTTGCGGCGTGCGGCGGACAGCCGCGATCGCGTGGAAATATGAGAGGTTTGGGGCATGCGTTGAGACATCCACTCGATCAGTCGCGCGCCTCTGGCGCGCGGCTCAGTCGGGAGCGCCTGGGAGGCGCAGTTTCAAGGTATCGCCGCGCTGAATCAGCTCCACATGACGCAAGAAGCGCATCCCCAGCAACACCTCCTCGCCCGGCATTTGGGGCAGCACCACAGCGGGCATATCACGGGCGCGCAGCACGCCAAGCTCGATCCGATCAAGCCGCGTGCTCCAGACGCGTACCGTACCATTGGCGGTACGGGTCAGCGCACCCGGCCCTAGCCTCAGGCCAAGGCGCTCGGCGAGCGCGCGTGAGAGGGCAATATCGGTCGCGCCGGTATCAATCAGAAAACGCACGCGCTCGCCGTTGATCCGGCCAGGCGCCACATAATGGCCGGCACCATTGCGCCTGAGCACCACCTCGGGGACGCCCTGATCCTCGCCAATGCTCAACATCGGCTGGTCCACGCGCTCCAGCCAGCCGCCAAAGGCCAGCGCCAGCAACCCAAGGCCCGCGACCCAGCCCGCCAGCAGCATCAAACGCCCCCAGCGCACTCGGGCCTCTTGGGGGGAGCGCGGCGACATGCGCACTCGCCTAAGGACTCGGCCTTAAATGCCAGGCATCAATAGGGAACGCAGCGACCACGCTGATTGAGATAGTAGCCACGCGCACACACCCGCCCGGAATTGCGGCCCGCGCGCGGGCGGGAGGCTGGCTCATCCTCGCTCATCAGATAGCCGCCAAGCGCGCCCGCTCCGGCGCCGATCGCGGCGCCCTTGCCAGCATTGGCGCTCAGCGAGCCGATAGCCGCGCCAGTGGCGGCGCCGAGCGCGGCCCCGGTCGTTGTGTCACGGGTTTGACCTGCTCCGCAGCCCGCCAGTAGAAGGGATGTGGCAACAAACGCAATCAACATCATCCGATACATACTTGAAAACCTCCTGCCATTGAGATGAGGGAACGCGCGGCGACAGCCTCGCCGAAAGGCAAAGACGGCTGAAGTCATTGGTATGGACTCAGCAGGGCACAAGGCATTCCCACGGCGCTTAACGTCGGTTCGCGCGTTGGGTTCGACGGCGCAAATGAATGACGGTCGCATCGTTAAACTGACCGGTGACCGCCAACCCGTGATCGCGCTGAAAGCGGCGAATCGCCTCACGCGTGGCCGGCCCCATGAGACCATCAATTGGACCCGGGTTATACCCCAGCTCCTTCAAGGCGATCTGGCCCCGATAGACGTTGAAGGAATCCGCCACTGCGGGCGGCGGGCTCAAGAGGGTGGAACAAACCAGCACAAGGGCGGCGACAACAAGCGAGATGGGTTTCATCCTAAGCTCCCTACAGAAAAGGACTGGGAATGATGGAGATGGGCGCCAAACCTGAGCCCAGTCTAGCGAGGCCATGCAAGCAGCCGCAAGTCTGCTCATCGCACATCAGTGTTTCAGTTTTCCGCATGCGCTCCGGACTGGGTGATGGCCCCGGGGAGCGGAAGTGAATCCCTCCCTGGAGGCTTGACATCACCCCTGCGTCCATCCCCCTGCCCTCACCGAAAAATCCATCTGTGATTGGTATATTCCACCACCCAGCTTGCATTCATGGCGCAGGCTCCCCACCCAAGAAACTTCGCGGCAATCGCGCCCTTATCCCCACCATCGAGGTCATGCAAATCATGGTGTCTTCATTGGCAGCCCGTCTCCCGATCCTTGCTTTCATCGGACTCATTCTGAGTCTCAGCGTTGCAGCTGCCGGCCCCAGCCTCTCGGCACCTGAGGCGCTCGACCAGGCGCGCACCGGCAACCTCACGCTCATCGACATCCGCACACCGTCCGAATGGCGCCAGACCGGTATCGCCGCCGGCGCCGAAGCCATCGACATGCAGCGGGGCGATTTTCTCGATGCCCTGCTCGATGCGGTCGATGGCGACCGCTCCGCACCCATCGCGCTGATCTGCCGCACGGGCAACCGCAGCGGCTCTGTGCAGCGCGCACTCATGGCGCGCGGCTTCACCCAGGTTTACGATGTCGCCGAGGGCATGACTGGCAGCCAAGCTGGCCCTGGCTGGATCAAGCGCGGTCTGCCCATTGCGCCCTGCGCAGACTGCTGAGCCGGCGTGCGCGCCACCATCCGTCTGACAACCCTTAACCTTCTTTTTCTCTTATAAGGAACGCCTCATGCTCCATCGTCCTCTTGTACTCGCCTGCGCCCTGCTCACTGCTACGCCCGCCTTTGCCGACAACCCGCGCGTCGCGCTCGACGTCTCCATCGGCGGCGAACCGGCCGGCACCGTTACGCTCGAACTCTTCGCCGACGAGGTACCACGCACCGCCGAGAACTTCCGCGCGCTCTGCACGGGGGAAACAGGCACGGGCGCGAGCGGCAAGCCGCTTGCCTACGCCGGCAGCCCCTTTCATCGCATCATTCCCGGCTTCATGATCCAGGGCGGCGACTTCACGCACGGCAACGGCACGGGCGGCGAGTCCATCTATGGCGAACGCTTCGAGGACGAAAACTTCAACCTCAAGCACGAGCGCGCCGGCATGCTCTCCATGGCCAACGCCGGCCCTAACACCAACGGCTCGCAGTTCTTCATTACCGTGGCGCCGACGCCCTGGCTCGATGGGCGCCATGTGGTCTTCGGTCAGGTGGTTGAGGGCATGGATGTGGTGAAGCGCATGGAGGCACAGGGCTCACGTTCGGGTCGCACCGCAAGCCCCGTGATGCTGGACGCCTGCCGCGAACTCTAACCGCTCGCGGCTAGAGTCCGGGCGGGCGCAGCCGTTCAAAGCTGGCAAAACGGGGAATGCCGCGCTCGGTGAAGCCCTGATGGGTAAAGGTGACCCAGGAACCAATGGGCGGCGGTGCGCGGCGTTCCTCATCGCTAAAGCCGGTGCCGATGCGAAACTGCACTCCCTCCTCGTCCTCGACCAGCAGCGCGCCGAGCATTCCCTCGAAACGCCCCTTGCCTGGCAGATGGGCAATGACACGCGCCTCGGCATCCTGACGCGGCTTGAGCTTGAGAACCGCCTGGCTGCGTCCCGGCGTATATCGGCCATCCGCCTGGTGGAGCATCAGCCCCTCGCCGCCGGCCTCGATCACCGCCGTCAGACGCGCCTGAAGCTCGGCGGTATCGCGCACCTGGAACTGCTCGATCAGCGCCGCATGGGCGGGGGCGGACGCAGCAAAGAGCCGCCGCAGATAGGCCAGACGCTGCTCGAAAGGTGCGCGTGAACCGGGCAAATCGAACACCATGAAGCGAATCTCGCGCCAGGCTGATTGGTCGGGTTCGTGACGGCGCACCTGCCCCGAGAGTTCCTCGAAGCGCCCGCGCCCCATCCACAATTCGCCATCGAGCGCCTCGGCAGGCAAATCGGCCACGAACCAGGCGGGAGCGGCAATGCGCAGACCGCCGCGCGTGATAAGATGCCGGCCCGTCCAGCGCGCGCGCACCCCATCAAGCTTTTCGCTGACCCAATAGCCGGTGGGGTCCATCCCCGCCCCAGCAAGGCTTGCAAGCATCAGTGAGGGCGCAAGCGCACGAGGATGCGGATCCGAGGACAAGGCCAGCGCACCAGGCGTCTTAGCCTCTGCCTGCCCAGCCGGGTCAAGCACCAGTTTAGGCGATGCATCCTGAATAGGCTCGGCCAGAGCGGGACGCAATCCCAGCACCAGCCCCATGACCACGGCCAAACGGCTTGTAAGCAGAACAGGAGTCTTGGACATCCGAAGTCTCTCCTAAAAGACAGCATCAGCGGCAGGATCCAACAGAATACCCAAGACCAGAAAAAAACAAAACGTGTTCAGCTTGCCGTGAATGTAGCACCCATGCCAATCGCCTGCTTTTACAAGCCGAGCGCTTGCGGTAGCCTCGCGCCTCAAGGCAGCGACCGCTCACGCCAGCCCAGATGGCCGGCTTGCGGCAAGCGACTGAACTGACTCCCAAAGACGCCACCTGACAGGCAAACACCCTGCCCCACGGAAGCCCTGAGTTGAAGACTGAAGAGACCGCTTCTCCACCGCGCAAGCTCGACGACTGGGTTGAACTCATCCGCGAGCAGGAAATGCCGATCTTCGACGGCACCGTGCAGCAGGTGCTGGCGGTGTCGCAAGACGATCTGGCCCCCGCCTCGGAGCTGGCGCGCGTGGTGCTTCAGGACGCCTCGCTCACGGCGCGCGTGCTCAAGCTCGCCAATTCGGTCTACTTCAACCCCATGGGCGCCAGTGCCGGAGGCGCCATCAGCACCGTGAGCCGCGCGGTCATCGTGCTCGGCTTCAACGCGGTGAGCAACATGTGCCTCACCGCCACCCTGGTTGATGCCATGGTTCAGGGCGCCACGGCGCGCCAGCGCGTCGCGCGCGAGATGGCGCGCGCCATCCATGCCGCCACCCAGGCGCGCACCATCGCCATTCAACGCGAGGACAGCTCACCCGAAGAGGTCTTCATCGCCACCCTGCTCGGGCGCATCGGCGAGCTGGCCTTCTGGTGCTTCGCCGGCGAGCTGACCGATGAGCTGGAGCGTCTCTATCGCCAGCCTGGCATGACCCCCGAACGCGCCCAGCAACAACTGCTCGGCTTTCATCTTGATCGACTCAGCGCCCAGCTCGCGCGCGCCTGGCACCTGACCGATCTCACACGCCAGGGCATCCTCACACCCGAAGCAGAGGATCCGCGCGTGCAGACCGTCGTCCTCGGCCAGGACATCGCTGAATGCGCCGAAACCCAGGGCTGGCAGTCCGACACCATGCTCGACCTGGTGCGTCGCGCGGCGAAAATGATCAAACAGTCCGTGGGTGAAACCCAGCAGTTGCTGCATCAGAACGCACGCGACGCGCGCGCCATTGCTGCGGACGTTGGGGCGCGTTTCGCCATCGCGCACATCCCCCAACCCGACACCGATGCCCCAGCCAGCGACACAGGCGCCACAGCGCAGCCCGCACAAGACTCCGAGCCAAATTGCCCGGAGCCGGACAGCGCCCTACAACTTCGGGTGCTGCGCGAGCTCTCCATCAGCATTGAACAAGGCAAGGCCGATCTGAACCTCATCATGGAACTGGTGCTCGAAGGCATCTATCGCGGCGTTGGCATGGACCGGGTGGTGCTCGCGCTGGTCTCGCCCGATCGCCGTCTGCTCAAGGCGCGCCATGGGCTGGGGGTTGATCGGGACATCATCGAGCGCTTTAATTTCGCGCGTCTCGCTGGCCAGACGCACCTCTTTTTCGAGGCCATGGAGCGCCGCCGTCCGCTCTATTTCGACCAGGAGCGGCTGCGCTCGCATCAGAGCGCGCTGCCGAAAAGCGTTACCCAGGTGCTCGGGAGCGTGCCCTTCATGATTGCCCCCATTGTCATCGCCGAGCGCGCCATCGGCCTGCTGTACGCCGACCGGGGGCTGAGCGGGCGCGAACTCTCCCTGGATCTCTTCGAGGACTTCAAGCACTTCGCCCAGCAGGCCGGCATGGGTCTCACCCTGGCATCGCAGCGTGGACGCCGCGCCTGACGCCTCGCCGCCATCCAGAGGCCAGACTCCGCGCCAGCGCATCGTCCTGCCGGATGTGACACTTGGGCGCATCGAGACACCAAACCGGGGCGCCCTAGCCCACATCGCGCCTTGTCAATTGGAATGAACCCCTAATCAGGCAAAAATTTCTTGCCTGATATGGATATAATCGACATTCTGAAAGCAGTTCCACATGAGGGCCGCCATGCTTTGCTGGGCTCATAAGCTATTCATCCTGGTCGTGCTGGTGCTCGGGGTGCTGAGCCTCCTGAGCGCCTGTGGCCAGAAAGGGCCGCTCTATCTGCCGCCCCCGCCTGAGACGGCGGGCGCCGCGCCCCAGAGCGACCTGCCGCCCATTGCCCCGACAGGCGACGCCGCGCCCCCGGGGAACCGGCCCTAACCACCGAATCAATCGACGCCAGAGACTCAAGACCGCGCGCATGGATCACTTCAGCTATCGCGACGACCAGCTTCACGCCGAGGATGTGCCCCTTGAGCGCATCGCCGAGCGTTTCGGCACGCCCTGTTATGTCTACTCGCGCGCCACCCTGGAGCGCCACTGGCTGGCCTTCGACCGCGCCTTCGGGGAGCATCCGCACCTCATCTGCTTCGCCGTCAAGGCCAACTCCAACCTGGCCGTGCTCAATGTGCTGGCGCGTCTCGGCGCGGGCTTCGACATCGTCTCGGTGGGCGAGCTCGAGCGCGTGCTGGCGGCCGGGGGCGACCCCGCACGGGTGGTCTTCTCCGGGGTTGGCAAGCGCCCTGACGAGATTCGCCGCGCGCTTGAGGTCGGCATCCGCTGCTTCAATGTCGAGTCCGAGCCCGAACTCGAACGGCTCGACCGTATCGCGGGCGAGATGGATCGGGTGGCCCCGGTCTCCATCCGGGTCAACCCGGACGTGGATGCGCGCACCCACCCCTACATCTCCACCGGGCTGCGCGAAAACAAGTTCGGCATCGAGATTGGCGCCGCCGAGGCGGTCTATCGTCGCGCCGCCGAGCGGCCCAATCTGCGCGTGACCGGCATCGACTGTCATATCGGCTCGCAACTGACCGATCTCGCGCCCTTCATCGACGCGCTCGACCGGGTGCTCGCACTCGCCGAGCGACTGGAGGATGCCGGCATCCCGGTCGATCATCTCGACCTCGGCGGCGGTCTCGGCATTCGCTACATCGACGAGCAGCCCCCCGAACCCGCCGCCTATGCGGCTGTCATCCGCCAGCGTCTCACCGCTCGCCCCTACGAGATTATCCTGGAGCCCGGGCGCGCCATCGCCGGCAATGCCGGGGTGCTGCTCACGCGCGTTGAGCACATCAAGGTGAGCGAGCGCCATCGCTTTGCCATTCTCGACGCCGCCATGAACGACCTGCTGCGCCCCGCGCTCTATCAGGCGCGCCAGGACATCGTGCCGGTCAATCGCGCAAGCGAGGCCGAGCTGCGGCGCTACGAGCTGGTCGGCCCGGTATGCGAGACCGGCGACTTTCTCGGCAAGGATCGTCTGCTCGCCCTGAGCGAGGGCGACCTGCTCGCCATTCGCGGCAGCGGCGCCTATGGCTTCAGCATGAGCTCGAACTACAACAGCCGCCCGCGCGCCGCCGAGATCATGGTGGATGGCGCCGAGGCCCATCTGGTGCGCGAACGCGAGAGCCTCGCGGATCTCTATCGCGGCGAGTCGCGTCTGCCATGAAGCGCCGCCCCGAGCCCGAACTCATGGAGGGCGAGGCGCAGGCGCTGGCCTATGCCGAGGCCGATTTCTCGGCCTCGAACAGCCTCTTCATGGAGCTGCTCGCGCAACTCAATCCCGGCCCCCTCGATGGCGCCCGCGCGCTCGATATCGGCTGCGGACCGGCGGACATTCCGCGCCGTTTTCTCAGCGCCTATCCGCGCGCGCACTGCGACGCGCTCGACGGCTCGCGCGCCATGCTCGATCGGGCCGAGGCCATGCTCGCCGGGCGGCCCGGGCTCGCCGCGCGCTGCCGCCTGCTGCATGAGTGCATCCCCTCGGCGCAACTGCCCGCGCAGCATTACGACCTCATCCTCTCGAACAGCCTGCTGCACCATCTGCACGAGCCCCAGGTGTTGTGGCGCACCATTCTCGACTGCGCCCGCCCCGGCGCCCTGGTGCTGGTGATGGATCTCACCCGCCCGGCCTCAGCCGGCTGGGTCGAGGCGCTGGTCGAGACCTACGCGGCGAACGAGCCCGAGGTGCTGCGCGCCGATTTTCGCCATTCGCTCTTTGCCGCCTTCGAACCGCGCGAGGTTGTCGCCCAGCTTGCCGAGGCGGGGCTCGATGGACTCGAGGTCGGGGTGGTGAGCGATCGTCATCTCGCGGTCTGGGGGCGTTTGCCGGCATGAGTCTGCGCTTCACCAAGATGCAGGGGATCGGCAACGACTTCGTGGTGTTCGACGGCGTGCGCCAGCGCGTCGAACTCGATGCGGCGCGCATTCGTCAGCTTGCTGACCGGCGTTTCGGCATCGGCTGTGACCAGATCCTGCTCGTCGAGCCGCCGCGCCTGCCCGGCACCGATTTTCACTATCGCATCTTCAACGCCGATGGCTCCGAGGTCGAGCAATGCGGCAATGGCGCGCGCTGCTTCGCGCGCTTCGTGCATGATCAAGGCCTAACGGACAAGACCCGCATTCCGGTCGGCACTGCCGCCGGGGTCATCGTGCTCCATCTGGAGGCCGATGGCGCGGTGCGCGTCAACATGGGCGCGCCCCTGCTCGCCCCTGCCGCCATTCCCTTCGAGGCGGATACGCAAGCCAGCCTCTACGAACTGCGCATCCCGGGCCTTGACACGACCGAGCTGGCCGCCGCCGGGCTGGAGGTTGAAGACGAGGCGCTGCGCATCGGCGCACTCTCCATGGGCAATCCGCACACGGTGCTGCGCGTACCCAGTGTTGAGAGCGCGCCGGTTGCCCGGCTCGGCCCGCTCATCGAGCATCACCCGCGCTTTCCACGCCGGGTCAATGTGGGCTTCATGCAGATTCTCTCCCCCGAGGAGATTCGCCTGCGCGTGCATGAGCGTGGCGCGGGCGAAACCCTCGCCTGCGGCACCGGCGCCTGCGCCGCCGTGGTGAGCGGCCGGTTGCGCGGACTGCTCGCCGAGACGGTGCGCGTGCGGCTGCCGGGCGGGACACTCAGCATCCGCTGGCCAGGCGGCTCGGACCCCGTCTGGATGACAGGGCCAGCCGAGCCCGTCTTTCAGGGCGAGATCGATCCATAAAAATGAGGTGAGTCGTGAGCACAGAGCAAGCACTGCCGAGCGCATCCCAGGATCTGGA
>JAFGTZ010000012.1 GCA_016938795.1 Chromatiaceae bacterium
CGCCGCGCACTGGCCGCACTTCGTGCGCAACCGCTCCGAGCAGTTCGAGGCGCGCACCCTCATGGTCGAGGTGGGCGAGAGTGCCTCGGTGCTGCTCGCCGGCATGAGCGGCTCGCGCATGCCCATCGCGGTGGCCCATGGCGAGGGACGCGCCGAGTTTCGCGATGGCGCCCAGCTTGAGCAGGCGCGGCCCGAGGTGGCGCTGCGCTACATCGAAAACGACGGGCGCATCGCCGAGCGCTATCCGGCCAATCCCAACGGTTCGCCCGAGGGCATCGCGGGGCTTTCCAGCACGGATGGGCGCGTGACCATCATGATGCCGCACCCCGAGCGCGTCTTCCGCGCCGTGCAGCACAGTTGGCGCCCGGATGACTGGGGCAGCGACGGCCCCTGGATGCGGCTCTTTCGCAACGCGCGGCTGTGGGTGGATTGAGCCTGACCGAAAAAACCTGTCCGATCGGTCTGCCGATCAAATCTTGGTTTTGTGAATCTGGTACAGGCCGATTGGCGACGGATCGGCTAGCGTCCGCCCGGCTCAGGCGAAGTTGCCAAGCCGCTCGCCCCAGCCTCGGGCCTGATCGAGGATGGCGCGCTCATCGAGTCGGGTGGGCTGGCCATCGCGCAGGAGCGCCTCGCCCTGAATCCAGACATGGCGCACCTGATGGCGCGCGGCGGCATAGACGAGCTGCGAGACCGGGTGATAGAGCGGCTGGGTGTGCGGGGCGCGCAGATCGAGCGCCACCAGATCGGCCGCTTTGCCGGGTTCGAGCGAGCCGATTTCATGGTCGAGCCCCAGGGCGCGCGCGCCGTTGATGGTGGCCATGCGCAGCGCCGCGCTGGCCGGCACTGCCGAGGCCGAATGCGCCACGCCCTTGCCGAGCAGCGCGGCGGTGCGCATCTCGCCGAGCAGGTCGAGGTCATTATTGCTGGCCGCGCCGTCGGTGCCGAGCGCCACATTGACCCCGGCGTCGAGCAGTTGGGCGAGCGGACAGAAGCCGCTCGCGAGCTTGAGGTTGGACTCGGGGCAGTGCACCACATGGGCGCCGGTCTCGGCGAGCCGGGCAATCTCGGCTTCCTCAAGCTGCGTCATGTGAACCGCGAGCAGCGCCGGATTGATGAGCCCGAGGCGATCGAGCCGGCTGAAGGGGCGCTCGCCATGATCACGCAGCGATTGCTGTATCTCATCGCGCGTTTCGTGCAGATGGATGTGAATGGGCAGCTCCAGCTCATCGGCCAGGGTGCGCACCCGCGCGAGCGGCTCGTCCGAGACCGCATAGGGCGAGTGCGGGGCGAAGGCGACACGCACCAGTGGGTGGCCTCGGTAGGCGTCGTGCATGGCCAGACCCCTGGCGATGTACTCATCGGCATTGGCCGCGTAGCCAGTGGGAAAATCCACCACAATCATGCCGATTACGGCGCGCATCCCGGCCTCGGCACTGGCCTGGGCGGTCACCTCGGGGTGAAAATACATGTCGTGGAAGCAGGTCACGCCGCCGCGCAGCATCTCCAGCAGCGCGAGCCGGGTGCCGTCGGCCACGAAGCCCTGATCGACCCAACGCCCCTCGGCCGGCCAGATATGCTCGTGCAGCCAGGTCATGAGCGGCAGGTCGTCGGCCAGACCGCGCATCAGGCTCATGGCGGCGTGGGTGTGGGCGTTGACCAGCCCGGGGATGAGCAGATGGCCGGGCAGCTCCAGCACCTCGCGCGCCGCGATGCTCGCACGCGCCTCGCTCGACGGCAGCACGGCCAGGATGCGCCCGCCGCCGATGGCGACCGCGTGGTCGGCGAGTTGACGATCGTCGGAATCGACGGGCAGAACCCAGGAGGCATGGATGAGGAGTTCGGCGTGCATGAGGGATCTCGTTGGTCAGGGCGCGAAAATCACGGACAATATACCCATCACAGATGGATTTTTCGGTGAGGGCTGGGGGATGGATGCAGGGGTGTCAGCGGCAGGGATGCCGCTGTCAAGCCTCCAGGGATGGATTCACGGCGGCCCCTGCGGCCATCACCCAGCCCGGAACCTATGAGGAAAACCAAAAACTGATGTGCGATGAGCATAGATGAAAACATGCCACAAGGAGCCTCTCATGGAAACCGCCATCCCCACCACGCCCACCCCGGATGATGCCGCGCTCTGGCATGCGGGGCGTCTTTATCTCGCCGATCAGCGCATCCTGCCCGAGCGCGCCGAGTTTCTGGTGTACGAGCGCGCCGATGCGGTGGCGGAGGCGATTCGCGACATGGTGGTGCGCGGCGCGCCGGCCATCGGCGTCACTGCGGCCTATGGCGTGGTGCTCGCGGCGCGCGCGGCCTTCGCCGCCGCAGGCGCGGGCTGGAAGTCGGCCATCGAGCCCGATCTGGAGCGCCTCGCGGCCTCGCGCCCCACGGCGGTGAATCTGTTCTGGGCCATCCGCCGGATGCGCGATCGCATCGCCGTGCTCGATGCCGCAGACCCCGAGCCCGCGCTGCTTGCCGAGGCGCGCGCCATTCACGAGGAAGACCGCGCCGCCAACCGCCGCATCGGTGAACTGGGTGCGGCGCTCATCGAGGGGCCGACCGACATCATTACCCACTGCAACGCCGGCGCCATCGCCACCGGCGGCTATGGCACGGCGCTTGGCGTGGTGCGCAGCGCCTTCGCCGCCGGCAAGGTGCGCCGTGTCTATGCCGACGAGACCCGCCCCTGGATGCAGGGCGCGCGCCTCACCGCCTGGGAGCTGATGCAGGATGGCATTCCGGTCACGCTTCAGGCCGACGGCGCGGCGGCCAGTCTCATGGCCATGGGGTCGGTCGGCTGGGTGGTGGTCGGCTCGGACCGCATCGCGGCCAATGGCGACGTGGCCAACAAGATCGGCACCTATGGACTCGCGGTCATGGCCAGGTATCACGGCATCAAGGTGATGGTGGCGGCGCCCACCTCGACGGTGGATATGGAGCTTGCGAGCGGGGCCGCCATCCCCATCGAGGAGCGCGATCCCGAGGAGCTGCTCGGCTGTGGTGGGCGGCGCATCGCCCCGGCCGGTTGTGCGGCGCGCAATCCGGTCTTCGACGTGACCCCGGCGGCCCTGGTCGATGCCATCGTCACCGAGCGCGGCGTGGTGCTCGCGCCCACGCCCGAGAAGATGCGCGAGCTGATGGGCTGAGCGCGATCATGGCCTGCCCACGCTGCGAAACCCTGCCACTCGACGCCGAGACGCGCGGCACCCTGCTGCTCACCGCCCCGGTGGTCGAGCTTCTGGACATTCTGCGCGATTTTCTGCGCCGCGAAGCTATCCACTGGAGCGACGAGAAACGGGTGCTGCGCCTGGAGGATGTCAATCTGCTCGATTTCCTCCTGCGGGTGCAGGCCAGCGCGTCCTTCAACAGTCTGGAGCTCGAGGCCATCTCGGCGCTGCTGCTCGCGCCCGATGAGACGCTCGACTTTCATGCCTTCACCCGCGCGCGCACCCTGGCCGGCTGGCTGGGGCTGCTCGGCGCGCGCGATCTGCTGGAGGTGCTGGAGGCGCGGCGTCTCACCGCCTGGTTTCAGCCCATCCTGACCCGCGACGGCCAGCTCTACGGCTACGAGGCGCTGCTGCGCGGTGCCCGCGCTGATGGCAGTCTGCTGTTTCCCGATGCCATCTTTGGCCCGGCGCATGCCAACGATCTGCTCTTCCAGGTCGATCGACAGGCGCGCGAGGCGGCCTTGCGCGCGGCCGCCGAGCGTCAGCTCCAGGGGCATCTCTTCATCAATTTCATTCCCACCGCCATCTATGATCCGGCCCACTGTCTGAAAAGCACCGTGAGCTGGGCCAAAAAGCTCGGCTTCGATCCAAAACGCATCGTCTTCGAGGTGGTCGAGACCGAAAAGGTGGGCGATATCAACCATCTCAAGCACATTCTTGATTTTTATCGCAATGCCGGTTTCCGGGTGGCGCTCGATGACGTGGGCAGCGGCTATGCCTCGCTCAATCTGCTCGCCCTGCTGCGTCCCGACATCATCAAGGTGGACATGGAACTGGTGCGCGGCATTCACGCCGATCCGGGCCGTCAGTCGGTGCTGCGCGCCCTTGCCGGCATTGCCCGCGAACTCGGTATCCAGCTCTTGGCCGAGGGTATCGAAACGCGCGAGGAGCTCGACTATCTGCGCGCCGCTGGCGCCGACCTGCTCCAGGGCTATCTCTTTGCCCGCCCGGCCGCCGAACCGCCGATACCTGATCAAGGCGTCTTTGGCGACGCTTAAACCAGATCAGGGTTGGGATTCGCCATGGTTCGCGCCGGTGTGCTTGGCCGAGCCATGTGATTTTGCGCTTCCATTTTTCACGAGATTCTGTATATTTACGCGTTTACCTGCGGGGGAGTCCCCGTTACGCCTAACCCGTCTGACGCCAGGACAGCACATGGTCACGATTCGTTTGTCTCGCGGTGGTTCCAAAAAGAACCCCTTCTATCAGATCGTTGTCGCCGATATCCGCGCCAAGCGCGATGGTCGCTACATCGAACGACTCGGCTTTTACAATCCGCTCGCCAAAGGTGGCGAGGTGCCGCTGCGCATCAATCGTGAGCGTGCCGAGTATTGGCTCGGCCAGGGCGCGCAGCCGACTGATCGCGCCCGCCAGCTCATCAAGCAGGCCACGCGCGAGGCTGCGGCGGCGGTTTAAGCCGTTTCTATCGGATCCGAACATCATGACCGAGCGCGCGCCATCGTCGCGTATTGTGCTGGGGCGCATCTCGGGTGTGCATGGCGTGCGTGGCTGGGTCAAGGTCTTTTCGGAGACCGATCCGCGCGAGGGCATTCTCGGCTATCGGCAGTGGCTGCTCGGTGACGAAGCCATGCCGCGCCGGGTGCGCGAAGGGCAGCGCCACGGCAAGGCTGTCATTGCCCTGCTCGACGACTGCGAGGATCGCGATCAGGCCGCCGCCCTCGTCGGGCGCGAGATTGCCGTCACCCGCGATCAGCTGCCGCCGCCGAGTCCGGACGAGTTTTATTGGTGCGATCTTGAAGGGCTGGAGGTCGTGACCCTCGACGGGGTTTCGCTCGGGCGTGTTGATCATCTCTTCGCGACCGGCGCCAATGATGTGCTGGTTGTCGCGGGCGAGCGCGAGCGTCTGCTGCCCTTCGTCTGGGAGCAGGTGGTGCGCGATGTCGATTTCGAGCGCGCACGTATCACAGTTGATTGGGATCCGGAGTTCTAGGTGCCAGATTCCGAGAGGGCAGCAGGCCGGGCCCCGATGCGTTTTGATCTGGTGACCCTTTTCCCGGAGATGCTCCGGCCCCTGACTGAACAGGGCGTCTGCGCGCGCGCCTTCGCGCGTGGCCTAGTCGAGCTGCATCTGTGGAATCCGCGCGATTTCACCCAGGATGTACACCGCACGGTCGATGACCGGCCCTATGGGGGCGGCCCTGGCATGGTGATGAAGGTCGAGCCGCTGCGCGATGCCATTCGGGCCGCGCGCGCGGCGGCGCCGGCAAGCCGGGTGGCCTATCTCTCGCCCCAGGGCCGGGTGCTCGATCAGGCGGCCATGGTCGAGATTGCCGCGCGGCCTGGCTGGATTCTGCTGGCCGGGCGCTATGAAGGCATCGACGAGCGTCTCATCGAGGTAGAGGTCGATGAGGAATGGTCAATCGGTGACTATGTGCTGAGCGGCGGCGAGCTGGCGGCCATGGTGGTCATGGATGCGGTGATTCGGCTGCTGCCGGGCGCCTTGGGACATGCCGAGTCGGCGCACCAGGATTCGCACATGAACGGGCTGCTCGACTGCCCGCATTACACCCGCCCGGAGCGGATCGACGGACGCTCGGTCCCTGCGGTGCTGATCGGCGGCGATCACCGCGCGATCGAACGTTGGCGGCTGCGTCAGGCGCTGGGGCGCACCTGGCTGCGCCGCCCGGACCTCTTGGAGCGGCGCGTCTTGAGCCAGGACGAGCAGGCGCTGCTCGATGACTTCATCCGGACCCATCGCGAGGCGGGTGCCGGCCAGGAACAGGAGCCTTAGGAACTACCATGAGCAACATCATTCAGCAGCTCGAACAAGAGCAGATGACCCGTGAAGTGCCGGATTTCGCGCCGGGCGACACCGTCGTGGTCCAGGTCCGTGTGACCGAGGGCAACCGCGAGCGTCTTCAGGCCTTCGAGGGCGTGGTCATCGCCATCCGCAACCGTGGTCTGAACTCGGCCTTCACCGTGCGCAAGATCTCGCACGGCGAGGGCGTCGAGCGCGTCTTCCAGACCTACAGCCCGGCCATTGCCAGCATCCAGGTCAAGCGCAAGGGCGATGTGCGTCGCGCCAAGCTGTACTATCTGCGCGAGCGCTCCGGCAAGTCGGCGCGCATCAAGGAAAAGATCTAGGTCGTCCGCACCAGCGGCGGGCGCGGGCGCTTGTCCCAGACCTTCTACTGGCACGACTACGAGACCTGGGGGGCCGATCCGCGCCGTGATCGGCCCTGCCAGTTCGCTGGTGTGCGCACCGATGCCGATCTCAACGAGATTGAAGAGCCGGTGGTGCTCTATTGCCAGCCGCCGCTCGATCAGCTTCCGCACCCCGAGGCCGTGCTGGTCACCGGCATCACGCCCCAGACCGCCGCCCGCGAGGGTCTGCGCGAAGCCGGCTTCGCCACCGCCATCCATCGCCTGCTGAGCGAGCCCGGCACCTGTGGCGTGGGCTACAACAGCCTGCACTTCGATGACGACATCAGCCGGCATCTCTTCTACCGCAACCTCATCGATCCCTATGGCCGCGAGTGGCAGAACGGCAATTCGCGCTGGGATCTGATCGACGTGCTGCGTCTGGCGCATGCCTTGCGGCCCGAGGGGCTGGAGTGGCCCCGGCGCGCGGATGGCACCGCCTCCTTCAAGCTCGAACATCTGAGCCTGGCCAATGGCATCGAGCATGCCCAGGCCCATGATGCGCTCGCCGATGTGCGCGCCACCCTCGCGCTGGCCCGGCGTCTGAAAGCGGCCCAGCCAAGGCTGTTCAACTTCGCGCTCAAACTGCGTGACAAGCGTGAGGCGCGCGCCCTGTTCGATCGCGGTCAGCCCCTGCTGCATGTCTCGGCGCGCTATCCGGCGGCTCTCGGTTGCATCGCCCCGGTTTTTCCGGTGGCGCCGCATCCCACCAACAGCAACGCGGTCATCTGTTTCGATCTGCGCGCCGATCCGGCGCAATTGCTCGATCAGCCGCTCGACGTCCTGCGCGCGCGTCTCTTCACGCCGCGCGAGCAGCGCGCCGAGGACGCGGAGCGGGTGCCGCTCAAGGGCGTGCATCTCAATCGCGCGCCCATGCTCGCCCCCCTGGGCACGCTCGATGCGGCCATGGCCGAGCGTTGGCGCATTGATCCCGAGCAGGTGCAACACCATGCCGCCTTCATTCGCGCCTCGGCCCCGGCCATCGCCGAGCGGGTGCGCAATCTTTTCAGCTACGAGCGGACGCCCGATCCCGACCCCGAGCTTCAGCTCTACAGCGGCCCCTTCTTCTCCGATCAGGATCGGCGCACGCTCGATCAGCTGCGCCAGCTCGCGCCCGAGGCGCTTGCTGCTGCCCGTCCGGTGTTTCAAGACAGCCGTCTGCCAACGCTCCTCTTTCGCTATCGCGCTCGCAATTGGCCCGAGACCCTAAACCCTGAGGAGCGTGAGGAGTGGGAGGCCTGGCGCCTGCACCGCCTGAGCGATCCTGAGGGCGGGGCCACCTTGGTTCTGGAGGACTTCGAGGCGCGTCTCATGGCGCTTGGCGAGCAGTATCAAGACGATCCGACGCGACTGCAGCTGCTCGAATCCCTCTCCGACTGGGCCGAGCAGCTGCTGGACGCCGATCTTTAA
>JAFGTZ010000102.1 GCA_016938795.1 Chromatiaceae bacterium
CGAATTCGAGTCCCGCGAACCAGGCGCGCCCGAGCAGATAGGCGGCGGGCAGCCGCTCGGCGATCCGCCGTTCGATCAGCCCCGCCACCTCGGCACGCTCGGCGGAGGTCAAACGACAGTCGCGATAACCAGCGGGCAAGAGCGGATCGAGATGCAGGGCGCCAAGCACCAGGAGCACGGCCTCATCGAGCGCGTTATCGGTGCCATGCCCGTAGTAGAGGCCAGCGGCGTTAAAGCGGCTTGCCCCCCAGCGCACGAAGTCCTGAATACTGAATAAACCGTCCGGCTGTTGCGACATGGGCGAGGCGTCACGCGTTGAATCTGAACGCATAGAGGCTTGCCAAGGGCGGCAAGCCTCTACAAGAAAAGGACAAGGATACCTTGACCGAGCGCCAGCTGCCAGCCTCGCGACCTGCCTGCCCAAGCCACCGCCGGCCCGACGCCCAAGCGCGAACTAGGCCGCGCGCCGTTCCTTGATGTCGAATTCCAGATTCAGCCCCGAACCGCCGCGCCCCTGATCGACCAGATCCCGCAGCGAGATACCGCTGAGAAACTGGAAGATCTGGTCGCTGAGCTGATCCCAGAGATGATGGGTGAGACAGCGCTGCCCATCACGGCAGTTCTCGCGCCCACCGCAGCGGGTAAATTCCACCCACTCATCCACCGCGCAGATGATGTTGGCGATGCTGATGTCCTCGGGCGCCTTGCCCAGATAGTAGCCGCCGCCCGGACCACGCACCCCGCGCACCAGCTGCTTGGCGCGCAGCGCGGCGAAAAGCTGTTCGAGGTAGGACAGCGAAATCCCTTGCGCGGCTGAAATTTCCGCAAGGGTCACCGGTCCCTTACCCGAGTGCAGCGCAAGATCGAGCATGGCGGTGACCGCATATCGGCCCTTGGTGGATAGTCTCATCGTCGAATGCCCGCAGTGAGTGATGGAAAAGGCGACCGGCGACCCGGCCATCTCTCACTAAATTAGTCAGGCATTGAGGAATTTCAACCCATGACAGCGGGCGCTGAAGCGCCCAGAGATATACCAATCACAGATGGATTTTTCGGTGAGGGCTGGGGGATAGGCGCGGGGGTGTCAGCAGCAGGGATGCCGCTGTCAAGCCTCCGGGGATGGATTCACGTCCGTCCCCCGTGACCATCACCCTGCCCGGAGTACATCAGGAAAACCGAAAAACTGATGTGCAATGAGCATAGCTGCCTCGGCGTCTAGCTCAGGGGCGCCGGAGCCGGCGTCTTAGCCGGTCGCTCAGCCATCACAAAGCCGTGCCCTTGGGCGAGACAGTAGGCCAGCCACTTGCCGAGAAAGAGATTGGCCTGCCACTTGTGCGCGAGCGCCGGCGGTCGATAGGCGCAACGCAGCGGCCAGGCGGATTGATGCAGTTCGATGATTTCGACCTGGCGCGCGTCATGGTAGAGCCGTAGCCGGGCGTCCGGCTCGTGACGCGGCGCCACGGGCGCATCCGAGCAGGCGAAGGCGTGGGTCAGGCGCAGCAGGGTCGTGTAGGGGGCCTGCTCCAGGATGTCGAGGTGCAGATCAAGCACCCCGGAACGACGCGAGACGAAGGATCCACGAGCGTGGCGCAATGGGGGGGCGAGACAGAGCAGACGCCGGTAATTCTCCTCGCACAGACTCATCAGCATCCCGACATCCGGCCGACCAGCAAGCCACGCGGCCTTCAGCCAGGCATCAGAATCGGCGCGCATGAGGCGGATCCTTGGACACGGCGGCCATGCCAGCCAGCGCCGGCATCGGACTCGCTTGCCGGGACTCAGGCATCGCCCGCGTTCTGCTCGGCGATCTGGCGACGCACCTCGTCCATGTCGAGTTCGCGAGCCTTATCGAGCAGCTCGCGCAAGGCGCCCTCGGGCATGGCGCCGGGCTGGGAATAGATGATGATCTGATCGCGAAAGATCATGAGCGTCGGGATGGAGCGAATCTGAAAATGCCCCGCCAGCGCCTGATGCTCCTCGGTGTTGACCTTGGCGAAGACGATGTCGTCGTAATCCTCGGAGACCTTGTCGTAGACCGGTGCGAAGGAGCGGCAGGGGCCGCACCAGGGCGCCCAGAAATCGACCATAACAAAATCCTTGTCCTGAATGGTCTGTTCAAAATTCGTGGTATCGAGTTCGATAACGGCCATGGGTGTACCCTGAAAAATCTGATAGGAATGGGAGGATATTAACAGACTGACCACTCCCGTACCGGAGTGGAGACGCCCCGAGCGGGGCGTGAGAAGGTGTGGCGCGTCTAGAGCGCCGCGAGACCGGAGAAGATGCGATCGCGGATGTTCTCAACCGAACCGATACCATCGACCTTGAGATAGCGCGGCGCGCCCTCGCCGCCAGCCTGGGCCCAGTTGGAGTAGTAGCCGATCAGCGGCTTGGTCTGTTCGTGATAGACCTTGAGACGCGCGCGCACGGTCTCCTCGCGGTCGTCGTCGCGCTGGATGAGCGGCTCGCCGGTCAGGTCATCGACACCCTCAACCTTGGGCGGATTGAATTCGACATGATAGGTACGACCCGAGGCGAGATGCACGCGCCGCCCCGACATGCGCTTGATGATCTCGCTGTCGGGCACGTCGATTTCGACCACGGCATCGACAAAGACTCCAGCCTCTTTCATGCCGTCGGCCTGCGCCAGGGTGCGCGGAAAACCATCGAAGAGAAAACCGGACTGACAGTCCTCGCTTTCGATGCGCGCCTTCACCATCCCGAGGATGATGTCATCCGAGACCAGCCCGCCCTCGTCCATGATCTTCTTGGCCGCCAACCCCAGCTCGGTACCCTGCTTGACATGGGCCCGCAGCATGTCCCCGGTGGAAATCTGGGGGATCTTGAAATGTTCCTTGATAAATCCGGCCTGGGTGCCTTTTCCCGCGCCCGGACCGCCAAGCAGGATGATGCGCATGACGCTCCTCGTTTTGAGTGTGAATGAAAGACTGTCGGCGGGAGTGTGCCACAGGGACGGCAACCGGAACCACCGAAAGATCGGGGGCAAGGCCGCGCGCGGCGCCTCAAGGCGCCTCACGCACGGCCCTGCGGCATGGATCAGGCGCCGGCCATCATCATGTTGAGCATCAGCTTGTTCAGCCGTCCGACGAAGGCCGCCGGATCGTCGAGCTGACCGCCCTCGGCGAGCTGGGCCTGATCGAAGAGGATGAGTCCGAGATCCTCGAAACGCGCATCGTCGGTCTCGGCCTCCAGACGCTTGAGCAGCGGATGGTCGAGATTGACCTCCAGCGTGGGCCGGGTCTCGGGCGCGTTCTGGCCCACAGCCTTGAGCACGCGCGCGAGATTGGCGCTCATGTCATGCTCGCCCACCACCAGACAGGCGGGCGAATCAACCAGCCGGGTGCTCGGGCGCACCGCCTCGATGCGCTCGCCGAGCACCTTCTGCAGATGCTCAAGCAGCGAGCCATGCTCCTCGGCGGCCTTCTCCTTCGCCGCCTGCTCTTCCTTGTCGGCCAGCTCGCCGAGATCCAGGTCGCCCTTGGTCACCGACTGGAGCGCCTTGCCCTGGTATTCCGTCAGGTGGCTCACCAGCCACTCATCGACCCGATCGGAGAGCAGCAGCACCTCGACATCCTTCTTGCGGAAGACCTCCAGGTGCGGGCTGTGACGCGCCGCCGCCGGGCTGTCGGCGGTGATGTAATAGATCTTCTCCTGCCCCTCTTTCATGCGCTCGATGTAGGCATCGAGCGAGACGCGCTGGGCGTCGCCCTCGCCCTTGGTGGAGGCGAACCGCAAGAGGCCGGCGAGACGCTCCTTGTTGCCGAAGTCCTCGGCCGGGCCTTCCTTCAGCACCTTGCCGAACTCGTCCCAGAACTCGGCATAGGTCTCGGGCTCGTCCTTGGCCATGGATTCGAGCAGCCCCAGCACGCGCTTGGTGTTGGCCTGACGGATGGTGTCGATCTTGCGGTTGTGCTGGAGAATCTCGCGCGAGACGTTGAGCGGCAGATCGTCTGAATCCACCACACCCTTCACGAAGCGCAGATAGTGCGGCATGAGCTTATCGGCCTCATCCATGATGAAGACGCGCTTCACATAGAGCTTCACGCCGTGCTTCTGCTCGCGATCCCAAAGATCAAAGGGTGCGCGCTTGGGCACGAAGAGCAAGGTGGTGTATTCGTTCGTGCCCTCGACGCGGTTGTGCGCATAGGCCAGCGGCGCCTCGAAGTCGTGCGAGATGTGCTTGTAGAAGTCGTGATACTCCTCCTCGGAAATCTCCGACTTGGCACGCATCCAGAGCGCTGTGGCGCGGTTGACACGCTCGTACTCGGGCGGCGCGTCCTTCTTCTCCTCGGCCTCCTCGCCATAGTGCTCCTTGCGCATCTCCACCGGCAGGGCGATGTGATCGGAGAACTTGCCGATGATGGAACGCAGCCGCCAGCTATCGAGAAATTCCTTCTCGTCGTCCTTCAGATGCAGGATGACATCGGTGCCGCGACTTGCCTTCTCGACCGTTTCGAGCGTGTAACTGCCGCGCCCGTCGGACTCCCAGCAAACGCCATGCTCGGGCCCCAGACCCGCGCGACGCGAGAGGAGTGTCACCCGGTCGGCAACGATATAGGCCGAATAGAAGCCCACCCCGAACTGGCCGATGAGATTGCTGTCCTTTGCTTGATCGCCGCTGAGATTTTCAAGAAAGCGGCGCGTGCCCGAGCTGGCGATGCTGCCAATGGTGTCCACCACCTCCTGGCGCGAGAGCCCGATGCCATTATCCGAGATGGTCAGGGTACCGGCCTCGCGATCGACCTCGACGCGGATGCGCAGATCCACATCGCCCTCGTAAAGACCGTCATCGCTCAGGGCCTCGAACCGCAGCTTCTCGGCGGCATCCGAGGCGTTCGAGATCAGCTCGCGCAGGAAGATCTCCTTGTTCGAGTAGAGCGAGCGGATCACCAGATCCAGGACCTGACTGACCTCTGCCTTGAACTCCAGGGTTTCCTTGTGCGCTTCGACTGTCATGCTGTTTGATTACCTTGCAGAATGAAAAAAGTTGAGATGAATGTGAAGAGCCGCCCGCGAGCGGGCCAAGGCGCTATTGTCGCATGGCCCGGCAGGGATACAATGCCCTCTCGTTCGGGACACTTCGTGGACCGCTCACCCGAGCGGCGCCTGCCCTATTGCCGGCAACAGAATCAAAATTCAAGGGGTTGAAGATGCAGCCACGCACCATCGCCACCACGCCATTCGACGATCAGCGTCCCGGCACCTCGGGCCTGCGCAAGAAGGTTCGGGTGTTCCAGCAGCCGCACTATCTCGAAAACTTCGTCCAGTCCATCTTCGACACCCAGCCCGCACTCAGGGGCGGGCTCCTGGTGGTGGGCGGCGACGGGCGTTATCACAACCGCACCGCCGTGCAGGTCATCCTGCGCATGGCCGCCGCCAATGGGGTCAGCCGAGTGCTGCTCGGGCGCGGCGCGCTGCTCTCCACCCCGGCGGCCTCCTGCCTCATCCGCAAGCACGGCGCCCAGGGCGGCATCGTGCTCTCGGCCAGCCACAACCCGGGCGGGCCGGATGAAGACTTCGGCATCAAGTTCAACGCCGCCAACGGCGGACCCGCGCCCGAGTCGATCACCAACGCCATCCACGCGCGCACCCTCGACATCGAGCGGTATCTCACGCTCGACACCCCGGATCTCGATCTCGACACCCTGGCCACCCATGATCTGGGCGGCATGCGCGTCGAGATTATCGACCCGGTGGCCGACTATGCCGACCTCATGGAATCGCTGTTCGATTTCGCGGCCATCCGCGCGTTCTTCGCCTCGGGCCGGTTTCGCATGCGCTTCGACGCCATGCACGCCATTACCGGTCCCTACGCGGTCGAGATTCTCGAACGCCGCCTTGGCGCGCCGGCGGGCACCGTGATGAATGCCGAGGCGCTTGAAGACTTCGGCGGCGGCCATCCCGACCCCAACCTGGCCCATGCCCAGGCGCTGGTCGCCCTCACCCAGGGCCCGGACGGACTCGACTTCGGCGCCGCCTCCGATGGCGATGGCGACCGCAACATGATCCTCGGGCGCGACTGCTTCGTCACCCCAAGCGACAGCCTCGCGGTGCTCGCGGCCAACGCCCGCCTCGTGCCCGGCTATGGCGCGGGCATTCGCGGCGTCGCCCGCTCCATGCCCACCAGTCAGGCGGTCGATCGGGTTGCCGAGGCGCTCGGCATCCAATGCTTCGAGACCCCCACCGGCTGGAAATTCTTCGGCAACCTGCTCGATGCCGGGCGCATCACACTCTGCGGCGAAGAGAGCTTCGGCACCGGCTCGGACCATGTCCGCGAGAAGGACGGACTCTGGGCCGTACTCTTCTGGCTGAACCTGCTCGCCGTGCGCCAGCAGCCGGTGGCCGAGATTCTCGCCGAGCACTGGGCGCGCTTCGGGCGCAACTACTACTGCCGTCACGACTACGAGGGCATCGACCTGGAGGCCGCCGAGGGGCTCATGGACCATCTGCGCCGCCTGCTGCCCGAATTGCCCGGTCGGCGGCTGGGCGAGGAGCGTGTGAGCAGCGCCGATGATTTCGCCTATCATGACCCCATCGATGGCAGCCAGACCGAGCGCCAGGGCATCCGCCTCCTCTTCGAGAGCGGGGCGCGCATCGTCTACCGACTCTCGGGCACCGGCACCCAGGGCGCCACGCTGCGCGTCTATCTCGAATTCTTCGAGCCCGATCCGACACGCCATCAGCAGAGCGTATCGGAGGCCATGCGCCCGCTGGTGCTCATTGCGCGCGAGCTGGCCCAGATCGAGCCCCGCAGCGGACGCGCCGAGCCCGACGTCATCACCTAAATTCAGCGCCACGCGCCCCTCCCCGCCCTGGGCCGAGGGGCCGGGCGCCCTTCGTTCCTTACTTTGCGAGGATTCCAAGCATGGACCCATTGAACAAAGCCCAGGCCATCGCCGCCTCCATCCTAGGCGCCGAACTCGACGCGAGCGAGCGCGACGCGCTGGCCGAACGCATGGGCGTGATCGAGGTAGCCGACGGCGAGAGCATCGTCGCCGAGGGCGAGATGCGGCGTACACTCTTTTTGCTCAGCGACGGCCAGATCGACGTCACCCGCGATGGCAACGACAAGGTCTATCGCATGCGTCCCGGCGAATGCGCCGGCACCCGCGCCTTTGTCGATGGCTCAACGCGCAAGGCCGGACTGCGCGCCGTGGGCGCCACCCGCGTGCTCACGCTCGAACCCGAGGACTTCGAGGCCCTGCTCGAGACCCAGCCGCGCATCGTCTACAAGGTCATGCGCGCCATCTTCCGCATCACCCACGCCAACCTCATGCGCATGAATCTCGAAAGCGCCGAACTCAAGAACTACGTGACCCGCAGCCAGGGACGCTACTAACCGCAAACTCCGGGATGCCGCCGCCCGCACGGCATTCCCGGCCGCATGGCTGCTTATACTCATTGCACATCAGTTTTTCGGTTTTCCTCATGCGCTCCGGGCTGGGTGATCAATCCATCTGTGGTGGGTATCGCATTGAACGCCTTGAATCGCCGGCATGCGCCGGGCTATTTGAAGAAGGAATCGACCGAGAATCCCTCGTTTTCAAGGATATCGCGCAGACGTCGCAGCGCGTCCATCTGGATCTGGCGCACCCGCTCGCGGGTGACCCCAAGCTCCTGGGCCACGCTTTCGAGCGTGGAGTTTTCATGGCCGTGCAGACCAAAGCGGCGCTCGACTACCTCGCGCTGCTTGTCGTTGAGCTTCGCCAGCCAATGGTCGAGGTTGGTGCGGATGCTGGTGTCCTGAATGCCCTCGGTGGGATCGCTGGAGCCTTCGTCCTGAAGCATATCAACCAGCGGCTTGTCGGCATCCTTGCTGAAGGGGGTATCAACCGAGGCAATGCGCTCGTTGAGGCCGAGCATCCGCTTCACGTCCTGAATGGGGCGATCGAGCAGACCGGCAATCTCCTCGGTGGTGGGCTCGTGGTCGAGCGTCTGGGAGAGTTGACGCGCGGCCTTGAGATAGACGTTGATTTCCTTCACCACATGAATGGGCAGACGCACGGTGCGTGTCTGATTCATGATGGCGCGCTCGATGGTCTGGCGGATCCACCAGGTCGCATAGGTGGAAAACCGGAATCCGCGCTCGGGATCAAACTTTTCGACTGCGCGTATCAGCCCAAGATTGCCTTCTTCGATCAGATCGAGCAGGGGCAGGCCGCGATTGAGATAACGCCGCGCGATCTTCACCACCAAGCGCAGATTGCTCACGATCATGCGCTGGCGCGCGGCATTGTCCCCCGCCTGCGCAAGCCGCGCAAAGTAGACCTCTTCCTCGGCGCTTAGCAGTTTGGATTCGCCAATCTCGTTGAGGTAGATCCGCGTAGCATCAAAATCCGCCTCGCTGGAGCGAAAACGTTCCACGGAAACCTCTTCGGCGCTTTCGGCCTCCTCGCCTCGTTCATTGCTATCGACATCGTCCGCCTCATTCTCCAGGCGCGCATCGCGCTCCTCGTCGAGCAGCAAACCCTCGCTGTCGGGATCGCCCGGATTGTCTTTCGTCTCTCGGCCATTGGCGGTTGGCATCCACCATTCCCTCCGCTAGTCAAGGGGATTATTTAAGCGCGGGCAGATAGAGCAAGGGATCAACGACTGTCCCATGACGGCGGATTTCAAAGTGCATCAGATAGGTTCCCTCAGGGCCCTGGCCAACCTCCGCCACAGCTTGGCCACGCTTGACAGCGTCTCCCTCGCGAACCAGGAGACGGCGGTTAAAACCGTAAGCACTCAAATACTTTTCGTTGTGTTTGATGATGATAAGGTTGCCGTAACCCTTGAGTCCATCGCCGCTGTAGACCACCTTGCCATCGGCCGCGGCCAGCACGGCCTGGCCCGCTTGACCGCCGATGCGGATGCCTGATCGGGTGCGATCACCCTCACGAAAGGTATGCAGCAAGGGCCCGGACAGCGGCCACTCCCAAGGCACGCCCGAGGCGGCACGACGGCTGGCGGCCTGTGGCGGCGAGGCCGCCGCAGAAACTGACGACCTAGTCGCGGGCGCAGACTTGCCAGGCGTTCGCGCGGTTTGCGCCGCACCGGACGAGGCCGAGGCAGCAGCCTTGGCCGGCGCTTGCGCCACCGCCCGCCCCGCAGACTGTCCCGGCGGCGCCACGCGCAGCAGGGTTCCCCGATAGATGACATAGGGCGGCTTGAGAGCGTTCCAGCGCGCAAGCCTTTGCAGCTCGACCCCCTGGCGCAGGGCAATCTCGCCAAGGGTGTCACCCTCACGCACCCGATAATAACCATTGGGGACAGGTCCACTCCAGTCCCAGCCGACGACAGGGGCCGGGCCGGTTGAGCCGCAACCACCAAGCGCAAGCGTCAGGAGCAACGCCAACCACCCAAGCAGCACCAGGCTATGGCGCCAGATCGCGGTGTCGCCCGAGCGGCCCGGAATGCTCTCAAAAAACGCAGTTGTCCAGCCAGCCACCGAGCCGCTCCAAGACGCTGTGACGGGTTAAATCCACCTGAAGCGGCGTGATGGACACCTGCCCATGACGCAGCGCGTAAAAATCGGTTCCAGGCCCCGCATCCTGCTCGGGTCCGGCTGGACCAACCCAATAGATGGTACGCCCACGCGGATCGCGCGCCTCCACCACAGGCTCGGCCTTGTGACGGTGACCGAGACGCGTGGGGGCAAAACCGGCCAGCGACTCCCAGGGCAGATCGGGAACATTCACGTTCAGGATGGTGTTTGGTTCGAGCGGGTGCTCGCGCAGACGCGCAACCAGCGAGCGCGCCACCCGTGCAGCCGTATCGAGATGGCACGGCTCATGCGCGGCAATGGACACCGCGATCGCGGGCAGGCCCAGAAAACGCCCCTCGGTCGCGGCCGCCACCGTGCCCGAATAGATCACATCGTCACCCAGATTAGGACCGTGGTTGATCCCGGCGACGACAATATCCGGGTCATGCCCGGCCAGGCCGGTCAAGGCCAAATGCACGCAATCGGTCGGGGTGCCATCAACACTGATAAAGCCGTTGGGGAGACGTCGAGCACGCAGCGGCACATCGAGCGTCAGTGAATTGCTCGCCCCACTGCGATCACGCTCGGGCGCCACCACCAGCACCTCGCCAAGCGGGCGCAAGGCCGACACCAGCGCGTTTAGCCCCGCAGACTGATAACCATCGTCATTACTGACTAGAATTTTCATCGACCCCGCCACCCTGAGTTCATGCATGAATGGCCCCCTTCACCAGCCGGTCAAGGACCACTATAGTGCCAACGTTGAGAGTGACCATTTGAACCGCATCCACATGAAGAAGCAAATCCAACCGGCCGATCTGGACATGTTTCGCGAAGCGGTTCAGGACATCGAGGCGCTGCGGATCGAGGCGCCGCCCGAGAGCG
>JAFGTZ010000013.1 GCA_016938795.1 Chromatiaceae bacterium
GATCTTGTAGCCGTTGAGATGAAGGATGGGCAGCACCGCGCCATCGCGGATGGGATTGAGGTATTTCGCCGAGTGCCAGGAGGTGGCTAGCGGTCCGGTTTCGGCCTCACCATCGCCCACGGCCACCGCGACCAGCAGGTCTGGGTTGTCAAAGGCCGCGCCGGTGGCGTGCGAGATGGAATAGCCCAGTTCGCCGCCCTCGTGAATGGAGCCGGGGGTTTCCGGGGTGCAGTGTGAGCCAATGCCGCCGGGGAAGGAGAACTGCTTGAAGAAGGCGCGCATGCCGTCCTCGTCCTCGCTCTTGCTCGGATAGATTTCGGAATAGGTGCCTTCGAGATAGACCGGCGCGAGCACGCCCGGGGCGCCATGGCCGGGGCCGGCGAGAAAGATGGCCGAGATGTCGTGCTCGACGATCAGCCGGTTGAGGTGCACATACATGAAGGAGAGCCCCGGACTCGCGCCCCAATGTCCAAGCAGCCGCTGCTTGATGTGCTCTTCGCGCAGCGGCTCGCGCAGCAGTGGATTGTCGCGCAGATAGATCATGCCCACGGCCAGATAGCAGCAGGCGCGCCAGTAGGCGTCGATGCGCTTGAGCAGGTCGGTGGACAGGGGGGCGTCGGCAGGCGTGGACGGGGTCGCCATGATGAAATCCTCTCGGGCTGTGATGGTCGCGGTTCGGTTCCTTGTGTGCCTGACCATAGTAGAGCCCGGCCGTGAAGGCTAGGTGACATCAGGGGATGAGACGAAGTGCCGCGACGACGAGTCCAGCGATGGTGGTGATGAAGCCGATCAGCCAGAGAAAATGCCGATCACCGCGCTTGAGCATCTCATCGAAGCGCTGATCAACCTGCTCGAAGCGCTTATCAACCTGCTCGAAGCGCTTATCAACCTGCTCGAAGCGCTTATCAACCTGCTCGAAGCGTTTTTCGACCTGTTCGAAACCCTGGCGCATCAGTTCGCGCTGGTGCCTGAGCTCCTCTTCAACACGCACCATGCGCTCGCGCAGCTCGATCTCGTAGACGGCGGGCGGTTTGCCAAGTGAC
>JAFGTZ010000103.1 GCA_016938795.1 Chromatiaceae bacterium
CGGGGCCTCGCGCTCGCAGCGCTCGGCCTCGCTCGGGCTCACCCCCAGACTGACCGGCAGCAAGAGCGGCTGCGACACCAGCCGCCCCTGCTCCCAGGCGCGCTTCAGTCGCTCGTAGCCCAGGCGCTCGTGGGCGGCGTGAATATCCACAAGGATGAGCCCGTCGCGCGCCTCGGCCACCAGAAAGACCCCATTGATCTGACCCAGGGCGAAGCCAAGCGGCGGCACTGCCTCGGCTGAGGGCTCGGGCTTAGCGGATTGAGCGAGCGCTTGCGGGACGGAGGAGGCTGCGGGCAGCGCCGCAGCTGGATGCTGAAACACCAGATCGGCCTGAAGACGCGCGCCCTGATCGCGCACCTCGGAGCGGTCCAGTTGCGCCGGCGCGGAACGCCAGTTGGCCGGGGTCGAGGACGCGGCAGAAGGCTCGCCCGGCCCGGTTGAGGCAGGCGTCTCGACCTGCTCGATACCCTGCCCGAGCACCCCGCCCGCGAGACGCCGACGCAGCGCCTGGGCAATGAAATCGTGCACCTGACGCCCCTCGCGAAAACGCACCTCGTGCTTGGCCGGATGCACGTTCACATCCACCAGATGCGGCGCCAGCTCCAGAAAGAGCACAAAGGCCGGGTGACGACTGTGATGCAGCACATCGCCAAAGGCCTGACGCACCGCATGATTGACCAGCTTGTCGCGCACCATGCGCCCATTGACATGGAAAAACTGCTGATCGGGCTGGCTGCGCGAAAAGGCCGGCTGAAGCAGCCAGCCATGCAGGCGCAACCCGATGGCGGTCTCATCGAGCGCCAGCGCCTGGTCGGCAAAACTCGCGCCGAGCAGACGGCGCAGGCGCTCGCGCTGCGCATCGGGCGCCGCGCCGGCGGCGGGCAGATCGAACACAAGGCGCCCGTTATGCTGCAGCGACAGCGCCACCTCAGGGCGCGCCAGGGCCAGGCGGCGCACCAGTTGCTCGATGTGCTGAAACTCGGTGCGCTCGGTGCGCAGAAATTTGCGCCGCGCCGGTACGGCGCGAAACAGCTCGCGCACCTCGACCGTGGTGCCGGGCGGATGCGCAGCGGGGCGCGGTTCGCCCACACGACCATCGGCGCCGCAGGCAATCTGCCAGGCCTCGGGCGCATCCTCGCGGCGCGAGGTCAGGGTCAGTTGGCTCACCGAGGCAATGCTCGCAAGCGCCTCGCCGCGAAAGCCCAGGGTGGCAACCGCCTCCAGATCGGCCAATTCGGCCACCTTGCTAGTGGCATGGGGCGCCAGGGCCAGGGCCAGCTCATCGGGGGCGATGCCCGCGCCATCGTCGCGCACCCGCAGCCGCTTGACGCCACCCTGTTCCACCTCGATCCACAGCCGCCGACAGCCGGCATCCAGACTGTTCTCGACCAGCTCCTTCACCACCGAGGCGGGACGCTCGACCACCTCGCCGGCAGCGATCTGGTTGACAAGATGGGGGGCGAGCACGCGAATGGATGAAGACATAGACCAATCACAGATGGATGTTTCGGTGAGGGCTGGGGGGAAGCCAGCATCCAGGGCAAGAGCGCGGACTGGAGCGAGCGTTAGGAATCGCCCGGAATGGCCAGCACCTGGCCGACGCGAATGGTGTCGGTGGTGAGACCGTTGTGACTGCGTAGCGAGGAGAGGCTCACATGGTAGCGCGCGGCAATCTCGGAGAGCGTATCGCCGGGATGGATGACATGGCGCCGTGCGGCGGCCTCGCGCACTGAGGCGGTGAGCAGCCCAGGCGGGGGATATTTGCTCAGATAGTGGCGCACGCCGCTCAGGATCGCCTCGGCAAGGCGCTGCTGATGCGCCGCATCGCGAAGCCGCAGCTCTTCATCAGGATGACTGATAAAGGCCGTCTCGACCAGCATGGAGGGAATGTCGGGCGACTTGAGCACGGCAAAGCCAGCGCGCTGTACCTCGCGCTGGTGCAAATCGCCCACGCTGGCGAGCCGGGCGAGCACCGCCTTGGCCGCCTCGGTGCTGTGTTCGATGGTGGCGTTCTGGGTCATGTCGAGCAGCACGCTCGCGAGTACATCGTCGCTGGTGCGCAGCGCATGACCGCCAATGAGATCGGCGCGATTCTCGCGGTCGGCGAGCCAGCGAGCGGCCTCGCTGCTTGCGCCATTAAAGGAGAGCGTGAAGACCGAGGCGCCATGGGCGCGGTCGTTGGTGAAGGCGTCGGCATGGATGGAGATGAAGAGATCGGCGCGATGCTTGCGCGCCTTCTCGACCCGCTGGCGCAAGCCTACGTAGTCATCGCCATCGCGAATCATCAGGGGGCGCATGCCCGGTTCGCGCTCGACCAGGGCAGCCAGCTTGCGCGCAATGGCCAGGGTGACATCCTTCTCGCGCGTGCCGCGTCGACCAATGGCGCCAGGGTCGGCGCCGCCATGGCCGGCGTCGATTGCAATGAGCAGCTCTCCGGCGCGCCGCACCGACGCGGCGGTGAGACGCGGCACCGGCGCCTGAATCCGGCCCTTGGCATCGGCATTTGGCAAGAGGTCGATCACCAGCCGATGGCTCCTGCCCGCCTCGGGCGGCAAGACAAAGCTCTTGACGCGCGCACCGCGCTTGAGATCAAGCACAATGCGCAGATGGTGCTGATCGCGCACGCCGCTGCGCAGCCCGACCAGCATGGCGTCTGCGCCATCGGGTTTTGGGAGTGAGCCGGCAAGGCGCGCGTTTGCAAGATCAACCACCACCCGATCAGGATCGCTCAGGGTAAAGATCCGATGCTCAAGCGGCGCACGCGCATCGAGCACCACACGCGTCTTCTCGGCAGTGCTTGAGAGGCGCGCGCCCTCGACTGTCGTCTGGGCGCCCCAGACGCAGATCACGGGCACGAGCCATAGCAGAAGGAAGATGAACGCCCGGTTCATCGGCAACATCCTGAGATCTGATTGTTCGGTTGCAATCTGTTGTATTCAAGATAGCAGATTCCAGGAAATTTTCCCAAATTAAAACCTTTAATTAGCCGCGATTCCTCAATGACTTTCAAACCCTTGTCGCACAGAAGAGACAATCGTGTCGCAGAGCCCGAGACGGGCGATCAGCGCCTGCCCCGCTGCGCTGCGCGGCGCCAGGCAAAGCGCCCGCCCGGTGTCGAGGTGACGCAGCTGGATGTAAAGATCGGCCTCCGGCAGGGCGCCATGTCCGCGCTCTGGCCATTCGACGATCCAGATCGCGGGCTCGGCGAGCAGATCGCGCAGCCCCAGATACTCCAGCTCCTCGGGATCACCGAGACGATAGAGATCGAAATGATGCAGACGCCGGGCGCCAAGCGCGTAGGACTCGATCAGGGTATAGGTGGGACTGCGCACCGCGCCCCGATGGCCAAGGGCGCGCAGCAGACCGCGCGTGAGGGTGGTCTTGCCAGTGCCAAGGTCGCCATCGAGGTAGAGCACCAGGGTCTCTGGCAAATGCGCGGCGATCTGCGCACCCAGGGCAAGCTGGGCCTGTTCATCGGGCAGGACGAGGCGGAGAGCTGAATCGGAAGAGAACATCAGTCTGAATGGCAGGTGGCTCGCAGTGCCGCGATGATATCGCTTGCGATCAGTCCCCGCTCGCCCGCCAGCGCGGCGCGATCCCCGGCGGCGGCATGCAGACAGACGCCCGCGCAGGCGGCCTCTCCGGCCTCCAGCCCCTGGGCGCGCAGCGCCGCAATCACGCCGGTGAGGACATCGCCCGCGCCAGCTGTGGCCATGCCGGGATTGCCCTGATGACAGAGCGCGGTTGGCGCATCGGCGTCAGGCTGGATCAGGCTGCCCGCACCCTTGAGCACCACCACGCCGCCAAACCGCGCCTGGAGGGCGCGCACGCTCGCGAAGCGGTCACGCTCAATCTCGGCGCTCGACACAGCGAGCAGGCGCGCCGCCTCGCCCGGATGCGGTGTGAGCACCCAGGTGTACCCGCGCCTCGGGGCGGATGCCAGCAGATTGAGCGCATCGGCATCCACCACCAGGGGGCGCGGCTCGTCGCATACCCGCTCCCAGAGCGCGCGTCCCCAGTCGTCACGCCCCAGCCCTGGACCCACGGCAATGACCCCGGCGCGCTCGATCAGCGGATCCAGGTCTGCGGGATGGGCGACGCCATGCACCATGAGTTCGGGACGCGCAAGATTGAGCACAACGGCATGGGCCGGGTGGGTCGCGATGGTCACCAGCCCAGCGCCCGCGCGCAGCGCCGCCTCGCCAGCCAGCCGCGCCGCGCCCGAGAGCCCCGGCGCCCCGCC
>JAFGTZ010000104.1 GCA_016938795.1 Chromatiaceae bacterium
AGCTCGATCAGTGGAAAGAGCTGCTCGCTCGGCACCGAGGGATCGCCCGCGAGCCGAATGTCGCTGATGCGGTAGGGTTCGCCCTCATCGATTGCCACGGTGACATAGATGTCTTCCTTGTCGGGGCTGATGGAGACCTGGGTTGAGCGAATCTCGAACTTGATATAGCCGCGATCAAGATAGAAGGAACGCAGCCGCTCCAGATCGCCCGCGAGCTTCTGCTTGGAGTACTGATCGTTCTTGAGATAGAAGGAACTCCAGCGCGTCGCACCCAGCTCGAACTGCTCCAGCAGCTCGCGTTCGGAAAAGTCCTCGGCGCCGATGATGTTGATCTGCTTGATACGCGCCGTGATGCCCTCGGTGATGGCAATGCGCACGGCCACGCGGTTGCGCTCCAGCGGCGAGACGGTGGACTCGATGAGCACCCCATACTTGCCCCGGGAATAATACTGGCGCTCCAACTCCTGCTCGATACGATCGAGCACCGAACGGTTGAACACCCGCCCTTCCTTCAGCCCGATGTCGGCGAGCGCCGCCTTGAGCGCCTCGGAGTCGATATCCTTGTTGCCGCTGATGACAATCTCGGCGATGGCCGGACGCTCGCGCACCCAGAGCACCAACACCTTGCCGTCACGCTCGACGCGCACATCATCAAAAAAGCCGGTCTGATAGAGCGCGCGGATGATGCCGCCGGTGACGCCATCGCCCACCGTGTCGCCCACCTGCACGGGCAGATAGTTGAAGACGGTGCCGGGCGAGATGCGTTGCAGGCCCTCGACGCGGATGTCGGCGATCTGGAACACCTCGGCGCGCCCCAGGCTGGGCATAAAGCCCAGCCCTAGCAGCAGCCCGGCCAGAATGAACAGCCGCCGCAGGGGGGCAGGATCGCGAAATGATGGAGACAGTGCGCGCAAGACTAGGGTTCTCCCGGATCAAGTCGGCGTCCGCGACGCCCTGGGCGGTCAAGGGGCGCTAGTATAAGTGATCCGCCGCACCTAGCCCAAGAGTCGGGACAGATCGACGTAGAAGGCCAGCAGCATGAGCCCCGCAAGCACCGCGAGCCCAAACCGCTGCGCCTGCATCTGCACCTCGTCCGAGAGCGGACTGCCCTTCACCCACTCGATGAGGAAATAGAGCAGATGTCCGCCGTCGAGCACCGGAATCGGCAGCAGATTGAGCACCCCGAGACTGATGCTGACCACGGCGAGAAACTTCACAAAGGCATCAAGTCCGTAACTGGCGGTGCGCCCGGCGGTTTCGGCGATGGTGATGGGGCCGCTGAGATTCTCGATCGAGGCCTGGCCGATGAGCATGCGCCCAATGACGCGCAGCATCATGACGCTCATGTCGAGCGTGCGTGCCCCGGCCTCGCCAAGCGCCTCGATGGGGCCATAGCGTACCCGCACCCGATAGTCGGCCATGAGATCCTCGGGCACCTCGACACCGGCGCCGATATGCCCAATGGTCTCGCCATCCTCAAGCACCACGGGCCGGGGTGTGAGTTCCAGCCTCAGTGGCTCGGGCTCGCCCGCGCGCGCAATCTCGACCCCAATCGGCTGATCGGGACGCGCGCGCACCCAGTCCACCCAGTCCTCCCAGCGCGCCATCTCAACCCCGTCGGCGCTGAGGATGCGATCCCCCGGGCGCAGACCAGCCGCCTCCGCCGCCTCGCCCGCCACCAGCTCACCAATCACCGGCGCCAGGCGTGGACGCTCGGGAGTCAGACCCAGCTCCGCGACCAGGTCGGGCGACTTGATGAGGGGGGCGATGGCCTCACCGGCAATCAGCCGATCGCGCTCCAGACCCTCGGCATCGCGCACCCGCACCGCCAGATCCTCGCCATCGAGGGCCTTGGCGGTCAGGGCCAGGATGCTTTGCTCCCAGCTCTGCACCAGGCGCTCGCCGACACGCAGCAGCTCATCGCCCGGACGGAATCCCGCCTGCTCGGCCACCGAAGCGGGTGCAATCTCGCCGACGACCGGCTTCAGGCCGGTATCGCCCGCCATGAAGAGCCCCCAGTAGGCCAGCACGGCGAAGAGCAGATTGAAAAGCGGCCCGGCCACCACCACGGCGGCGCGCTTCCACACCGGCTGACGGTTGAAGGCCTGGGGCAGTTGCTCGGGCGCAATCTCCTCGCCCTCCTCCAGCTCGCGCTCGTCGAGCATGCGCACATAGCCCCCAAGCGGTAGGGCGGCGAGCACATACTCGGTGTCATCGGGCGAGCGCTGCCAACGCGCGAGCGGACGACCAAAGCCGATGGAGAAGCGCAGCACCCGGATGCCAAGACGGCGCGCGACCCAGAAATGGCCAAACTCATGCACGGCGATGAGGATGGCGAGTGCGACCACGAAGGCCGCTAGGGTGTAGAGCAGATCCATAGATCAGTCCGCCCGCTCGCGCACAAGTTGCTCGGCGCAAGCGCGCGCCTCGCTGTCCACGGCAAGCAGGAACTCAAGCCCCTGCTCCTCGACCGAGCGGCTCGGCAGGCATTGGAGGCTCTCCGAGACCACGGCCGCGATACCCGGGAAGTCGATGCGCCCATCGAGAAAGGCCGCCACCGCAATCTCGTTGGCGGCGTTGAGCACTACAGGTGCGGTGCCGCCTTCGCGCGCCGCCTGGATGGCGAGCGCCAGACAGGGGAAGCGCTCCAGATCAGGCGCCTGAAAATCAAGCCGCGCGATGGTGAAAAGATCGAGCGGGGCCACCCCCGAGGGGAAACGCTCGGGCCAGGCCAGGGCGTGGGCGATGGGGGTGCGCATGTCCGGATTGCCAAGCTCGGCGAGCACCGAGCCGTCGCTATACTGCACCAGCGAGTGGATGACGCTCTGGGGGTGAATCACCACCTGAATGTGCTCGGGCCTGGTGTTGAAGAGCCAGCAGGCCTCGATGAGTTCCAGTCCCTTGTTCATCATGGTGGCTGAATCGACCGAGATCTTGCGCCCCATGGACCAGTTCGGATGGTTGCAGGCCTGCGCGGGCGTGGCGCTGGCGATGCGTTCGAGCGACCAGTCGCGGAAGGGGCCGCCCGAGGCGGTGAGCAGGATGCGCTCAACCCCGACGCGGTCAAGTCCCTCGGTAAAGTTTGGCGGCAAGCACTGGAAGATGGCGTTGTGCTCGCTGTCGATCGGCAGCAGCTCGGCGCCGCTGTCGGCCACGGTGCGCATCAGCAGCGCACCCGCCACCACCAGGGATTCCTTGTTGGCCAGCAGCACGCGCTTGCCCAGGCGCGCGGCGGCCAGCGTGGGGCGCAGACCAGCGGCGCCAACGATGGCGGCCATCACATAATCGGCCTCGGGCATGGCGGCCACCTGCTCCAGACCCTCGACACCGCTGAGCACCTCGGGCGGCTGGGGCATGTCGGCGAGCAGCTCGCGCAGTCGCGTCGCCGCGCCCGCATCAACCATGACCGCAAAATCAGGGCGATGCGCGCGGCACTGCTCGGCCATGCGTTCGGCATCGGTATTGGCGGTGAGGGCCACGGCCCGGAAACGCTCCGGATAACGCGCGAGCACGTCGAGCGTGCTGACACCGATCGACCCTGTCGATCCCAGTACGGTTACGCCTATCACGATTCGACTCCCATCAAGGTGAGACCCAGCAGAAAGAGCGGCGCCGCCGCGATCAGACTATCGATGCGATCAAGCAGACCGCCATGGCCCGGCAGCAGCCGACCCGAGTCCTTCACGCCGCAGCGCCGTTTGAGCAGACTCTCGTACAGATCGCCGACGACCGACACCAACGCGGTCAGCGCGCACACCAGCACCAGCATCAGGGTCTGACCGCTGCCCAGATCGCGCCACCCGGCAAAGAGCAGCGCGCAGAGCGCGGCCCCGCCCAAGGCGCCATAGACACCCGCCCAGGTCTTACCCGGACTGAGCACCGGAGCAAGCTTCACCCGTCCCCAGCGTCGCCCGACGAAATAGGCGGTGGAATCGGCTGTCCAGATCAGCAGCAGCAAAAAGAGCACCAGCCCCGGGCCCAGGGTCGCGGCCTGATGCAGATAGACCAGAGCCGCCCAGGCCGCCAGCAACACCAGCAGACCCGCTGCCAGCACCTCGGGCGCGCGCCGCGCGCGCGGTGCTACCTGTTGCAGGCGAATCAGCCGCACACTTTGCCAGCCCCACCACAGTGTGCTCGCCACAACCAGGGCAAACTGGGCCTGAGGAAGTGGCCACAGCAGCGTCATGGCGCCGAGCAGCAGGATGATGTAGGCGGCCCGCATCCAAGGCGCCGTGATGCCAGCCAGCGCGCACCACTCCCAGGCGCCACGCGCCAGCACCAGGGTCAGCACCAGCGCAAAGGCCAGGGTGGGCAGACCCAGCACAGCCCCCACCACCAGCGGAATAAGCACCGCTGAAGTGATGAGACGCGAGCGCAGCGCATTCTGCGAGCTTGCCTCGGCAGCGCTCATGAGGAAAGCGCCTCGGCGTTCGCCTCGATCTGCTCGCCCGTGCGCCCGAAGCGCCGCTGACGCCGCCCGTATTCCACCAGCGCCGCGCCATAGGCCTCGGCCCCGAAATCTGGCCAGAGCACCGGGGTGAAATAGAGTTCGGAATAGGCCGACTGCCAGAGCACGAAGTTGCTCAAGCGCTGCTCGCCTCCGGTGCGGATGAAAAGATCGGGCTCAGGCAGATCGGCAAAGGAGAGCCGGCTGGCGAGGGCCGCTTCATCGACCGCCTCGGGTGCGAGCGCGCCCGCGCGCACATCGGCGAGCAAACGCCGCGCGGCCTGGGTGATGTCCCAGCGACCGCCATAATTGGCCGCAATGAGAAGATTCAGGCGCGCATTGGCGCACGTCAGCTCCTCGGCCTCGCCGATGAGGCGTTGCAGCTTGTCGGGAAAGGCCCCGCGCTCGCCAATGACGCGAAAACGCACCTCATGCTCGTGCAGGCGGCGAATTTCGCCGCGCAGCGCGCTCATGAAGAGCTCCATGAGGATGTTGACCTCGGAGCGCGGGCGACGCCAGTTCTCGCTGCTGAAGGCAAAGAGCGTCAAGGTCGAGATGCCCCGGCGCACGCTCTCCTCGACCACGGCGCGCACGCTTTTCACGCCCTCGCGATGGCCTGCGGTGCGCGGCAGCCCGCGCTGGCGCGCCCAGCGTCCATTGCCATCCATGATGATGGCAACGTGTGCGGGGAGAACAACGCCGGACTCACCACCCGGAGCGGCAGGGATCAAGTTATCCACCTTGTCGCGTCGTCCGCAGTCGCGATCCCGCATCAGATCGACATCAGATCTTCTTCTTTCTCCGCGAGCACCGCGTCGATGTCCTTGATGTACTGATCGGTCAGCTTCTGCACAATTTCCTGGCCGCGACGCTCGTCGTCCTCGGAGATCATCTTGTCCTTCACCAGATCCTTGAGATCCCCATTCGCATCGCGGCGGATATTGCGCACCGCCACGCGCGCCTGCTCGGCCTCGTGACGCGCCACCTTGATGAGATCGCGGCGGCGCTCTTCGGTGAGCGCCGGCATGGGCACACGGATGGCCGTTCCAGCAGTGTTGGGGTTGAGCCCCAGATCGGACTGCATGATGGCCTTCTCGATGGCCTGCACCATGGTGCGCTCCCAGGGCGTGACCAGCAGGGTGCGCGCGTCCTCGGCACTGATGTTGGCCACCTGACGAATGGGGGTGTCGGTGCCGTAGTAGGAGACCATGATATGGTCGAGCAGCGAGGGGTGGGCGCGCCCGGTGCGAATCTTGGCCAGCTCGTGAGAGAGCGCCTCGACACTCTTGGCCATGCGCTCGGCCGCGTCTTTCTTGATATCGTCGATCATCTTAGTTCCCGTTGACGACCAGCGACCCGATGTCCTCGCCATGGACCAGACGGAGCAAGGCACCGGGTTCGTTGATGTTCATGACACGCAGGGGCATGCCGTGGTCGCGACAGAGCACGATCGCCGTGGTGTCCATGACCGCGAGCCCCTCGCGCAACGCCTGATCATAACTGATGCGGCGATAGAAGACCGCCGTTGGATCGAGCACCGGATCGGCCGAGTAGATGCCATCGACCTTGGTGGCCTTGATGAGCAGCTCGGCCCCGACCTCGATGGCGCGCAGACTGGCCGCTGAATCGGTGGTGAAGAAGGGGTTGCCGGTGCCCGCCGCGAGGATCACCACCCGCCCCTTGTCGAGATGACGCATGGCGCGCCGGCGAATGTAGTCCTCGCAGACCTGATTGATCTTGAGCGCCGACATCACCCGCGTGGCGACCTCCAGGCGCTCCAGGGCGTCCTGCATGGCCAGGGCATTCATCACCGTGGCCAGCATGCCCATCTGATCGCCGGTCACCCGATCCATGCCGCGCGCGGCAAGGCCCGCGCCCCGGAAGAGATTGCCACCCCCGATCACCAGCGCGACCTGGACACCAGCGCCGACGAGTTCACGGACATCACGGGCGAAGCGATCAAGGACATCAGGATCGATGCCGTGCTCACCCGCTCCCATGAGCGCCTCGCCGCTGAACTTAAGCAGGATGCGTCGATAGACTGGGGCCGTCATGCCCGTTGTACCTCGTCGGAGTCAGTGAAGGGAAAGGTCAATGGACCGGGGTGTGGCCTCAAACCGCGCGTACCTGCGCCATAACCTCCTCGGCAAAGTTCTCGACCTTCTTCTCGATGCCCTCGCCCACCTCCAGACGGGTGAAGCGACGCACCTCGGCGCCCTGCTCCTTGAGCAGCGCGGCAACGGTCTGATCGGGATTCTTCACGAAGGGCTGACCGAGCAGGGTGACCTCTTCGAGATACTTGCGCATGCGTCCCTCGATCATCTTGTCGACGATCGCCTCGGGCTTGCCGCTTTCGAGCGCCTGGGCGCGGAAGATTTCGCGCTCCTTGTCCAGGGTCTCGGCGGGCACCTGATCGGCGCTCACGCAGAGCGGATTGCTGGCGGCGATGTGCATGGCCAGATCGCGCCCGAGCGCCTCGTCGCCACCCACCAGCTCGATGACCACGCCGATGCGTACGCCGTGGCTGTAACTGTGCAGCACGCCCTCGACCCCGTCGAAGCGCACCAGACGGCGCACCTGAATATTTTCGCCGATCTTGGCGACCAGGGCCGCGCGCGCGGTCTCAACGCTGCTCCCGTCCTCGCCGCCAACCAGGGGCTGCTCGGCGAGCGACTCGACATCGGCGCTCTCACACGCCAGCGCGGTGGCGCCCGCAGCCTGGGTGAAGGCGGTGAAATTGGAATCCTTGGCCACGAAGTCGGTTTCGCAGTTGACCTCGAGCATGACGCCGCGCTTGCCGTCCTCGGCCAGCGCGATCACGACCACACCCTCGGCGGCGGTGCGCCCGGATTTCTTGGCCGCCTTGGCCAGTCCGGACTTGCGCATGGCCTCGATGGCCGCCTCGATATCGCCGTTCGATTCGACTAGCGCCTTCTTGCACTCCATCATGCCGGCGCCGGTGCGCTCGCGCAGTTCCTTCACCAATGCCGCTGAAATCGCCATCGCTTAAAACCCTGCCCTGCCCCCACGGGGGCTTTAAAGTCTGGAGAGAAACAAGGCGCTTGATCAGAGTCGAACACCTTGCTGTTAAATGATCTGGCAGTGCCGGACCGCAGTCCGGCACCGGGGAACGCGCCGTTCGGCGCTCAGGACGCCTCGGCGGCGCTCATGTCCTCGCCTGCGGCGGACTCGTCACGTCCCACCATGGCGGCGGCGGTATCACGTCCATCCAGGATGGCATCGGCCGCACCAGTGATGTAGAGACGCACGGCGCGCAAGGCGTCGTCGTTGCCCGGGATCACGAAATCCACATTGCTGGGATCGTTGTTGGTATCGACCACGCCGATGACCGGAATGCCGAGCTTGTTGGCCTCGGTGACGGCAATCTTTTCGTGACCCACGTCGATGACGAACATAGCATCGGGCAGCCCGTCCATGTTCTTGATGCCGCCGAGGCTCTGCTCCAGCTTGTCGCGCTCGCGCGAGAGACCCAGGGCTTCCTTCTTGTTGAAGCGCTCGATGCTGCCGTCCTCGAACATGGCTTCAAGCTCCTTCAGGCGCTTCACCGACTGACGGATGGTCTTGAAGTTGGTGAGCATGCCGCCGAGCCAGCGATGGTTCACGTAGGGCATGCCGCAGCGCGCCGCCTCTTCCGCAATGGCCTCGCGCGCGGCGCGCTTGGTGCCGACGAAGAGGATCTTGCCGCCATTGGCGGTGAGCGTACCCATGAAGTTCACCGCCTCCTGATAGAGAGGCAGGGTCTTTTCGAGGTTAACGATGTGGATCTTGTTGCGCTGCCCGAAGATGAAGGCCCCCATCTTGGGGTTCCAGTAACGGGTCTGGTGACCGAAGTGAACACCAGCCTCCAGCATTTGGCGCATCGTGACGTTAGACAAGATTATGCTTCCTGTAATTGAGTGTGGGTTGAGCCTCCACGCGTCCCAGGCGGCAACCCGAATCCATTTCAGGACCAGGGCACCCGACCGTCTGTGCCGACGCGTGTGTGGAGGGGGCTGCACGCGAATCCGGCGCCGGGCCGGCTCACGACAGGCTTCCTGTTGCGAGGACTTGAAAAACGAAACGGGAAACCAAGGTCTCCCGCCTGACTCGAACATCGCAAACCTCCAGGTACAAAGTCCCACCTGGATTGACGGCGCGGCCTCTTCCTTATCTTTGCGAGGAGGCGCTCGGCGCCATTGATCGTCGTCGTTTGCGATGTTGCGCCGCGTTTTATACCATGGCGGACTTGCCACGGGCAATGTCGGACTGATCGCCCACAGGCTCGCCAGGGCCATTGCGGGCGCACCTCAGGATGCCGTCGCGCGGTCTCTCCCGACTGAATCCACGCCCCAGCCAATCACGTCCCTACCCCATCGCGGAGACAGTCAAGCGACCGATGAGTGTTCCGATCAAAACCCCTGCGGATCTCGAAAAGATGCGCATCGCCGGGCGCCTTGCCGCCGACGTGCTCGACATGATCGAGCCCCATGTACAGCCGGGCGTCACCACCGACGAACTCGACCGCATCTGCCACCAATACATTACCGAGGTGCGCGAGGCCACCCCGGCGCCGCTCAATTATCGTGGCTTCCCGCGCTCCATCTGCACCTCGGTCAACCACCAGGTCTGTCATGGCATCCCCGGCAACAAGCGGCTGAAGAAGGGCGATATCGTCAATATCGACGTCACCGTCATCAAGGATGGCTGGCATGGCGATACCAGCAAGATGTTTTTCGTCGGCGAGCCCTCGATACTGGCCCGACGCCTGGTCAAGATCACGCAGGACGCCATGCGCCTCGGCATTGCCGCCGTGCGCCCCGGCGCCACGCTCGGCGACCTGGGTCACGCCATCCAGCGCTTCGTTGAATCGCACGGTTATTCGGTGGTGCGCGAGTACTGCGGTCATGGCATCGGGCGCGCCTTTCACGAAGAGCCCCAGGTGCTGCATTACGGCAATCCCGGCGAGGGACTGGTGCTGCGCGAGGGCATGTGTTTCACCATCGAGCCCATGGTCAATGCCGGCAAGCGCTTCATCAAGCAGCTCCCCGACGGCTGGACCGTGGTGACCAAGGATCGCAGCCTCTCGGCGCAGTGGGAGCACACCGTGGCCGTCACCCGCGACGGCTGCGAAATCCTCACCCTGCGCGCCGAGGAGCGCGACAGCGCCGCCGCCTGAGCCTGGCGACGCACCCGACATCCGCCACCGGACAGCCTTCTTGAACGCCAATTCCGCCACCGACGAGTGTTCGAGCGCCCAGGCGCGCGAGCGCATCCAGGCCTACCGCGAGCGGCTCAGGCAGGGCCGCGAGACGCTCTTTCAACGCTTCGATCAGGGCGTGCCGGTCGCCGAGCTGGTGCGTGAGCACAGCCAGCTCATCGACGCCATTCTCCGTGACATCTGGGCCGAGCATCTCGGTCCCGCTTGCGGCGAGGCCGCGCTGGTGGCGGTGGGCGGCTACGGGCGCCAGGAGCTGCAGCCGGCCTCCGACATCGACCTGCTGGTGCTCATCGAGCCGGGCGCCGAAGCCGAGCTGGCGCCCCGACTGGAGCGGCTGCTCACCATGCTCTGGGACATCGGGCTGGAGGTTGGGCACAGTGTGCGCAGCGTCGCGGAGTGCGTACACGAGGCCGGGCAAGACGTCACCGTCATGACCAACCTGCTGGAGGCGCGAGCGCTCTGTGGCCAGGAGTTGCTGCTCGCGCAAATGCGCGAGGCCACCGCGCCCGAGCGCCTCTGGAACAGCGAGGCGTTCTTTGCCGCCAAGACCTGCGAGCAGCGCGCGCGCTGGGACAAATACGGCGGCACCGCCTACAACCTCGAACCCAATATCAAGGAAAACCCGGGCGGGCTGCGCGACATCCAGATGATCGGCTGGGTGGCCAAGCGCCACTTCGCCGCCGAGACCCTGTCCGATCTGGTCGGACACGGCTTTCTCACCGAGAGCGAATGCCGCGATCTCATCGAGGGCCAGGCGCTGCTGTGGCGCATCCGCTTCGCACTCCATCGGCTCGCACGCCGGCGCGAGGATCGGCTGCTGTTTGATCATCAGCGCGCCCTCGCCCAGTCCTTCGGCTTTTTCGATGGCGAGAGCAATCTCGCGGTCGAGCAGTTCATGCAGCAGTACTACCGCACCGTGCAGGAGCTCAACCGGCTCAACGAGATGCTGCTTCAGCTGTTTCGCGAGGCCATCCTGCTGCACGATGATCTCGGCCCGCCTCAGCCCATCAACCGGCGCTTTCAGGCGCGCAGCGGCTATCTTGAGGTCAGCTCGCCGAATGTCTTCCGGCGCTATCCGCTCGCGCTGCTCGAACTCTTTCACATCCTGCAAACGCGCCCCGAGCTGCAGGGCGTGCGCGCGAGCACCATCCGCCTCATTCGCGAGAACCGCCACCGCATCGACGCCGCCTTTCGCGACGATCTGCGCGCGCGCACCCTCTTTATGGAGATTCTGCGCGAACCGCGCGGACTCACCCATGCCATGCGCCGCATGAACCGCTACGGGGTGCTCGCCGCCTACATCCCGGCCTTTGCCAACATCGTCGGGCGCATGCAGTACGACCTCTTCCACGTCTACACGGTGGATGAGCACACACTCACCCTCATTCGCAACCTGCGCCGCTTCACCATCCTGCGCCACGACCACGAGTTTCCGCTCTGCAGCGCCATCGCGCGACGCATCCCCAAGCTCGAACTGCTGTTCCTCGCCGGGCTCTTTCACGACATCGCCAAGGGACGCGGCGGCGATCACTCGGTGCTCGGCGCGCGCGATGCCTGGGACTTCTGCCAGCATCACGGCCTGAGCGATTTCGACAGCCGTCTGGTTGCCTGGCTGGTGGAGCACCATCTGGTGATGTCCATGACCGCCCAGCGCAAGGACATCAACGACCCCGAGGTCATTCAGGACTTTGCCGAGCGCATCGGCGACCCCACCCGGCTCGACTATCTCTATCTGCTCACCGTGGCCGACGCGCGCGCCACCAACCCCGAGCGCTGGAACAGCTGGAAGGATGCCCTGCTGCGCGAACTCTACAGCGCCACCCGCCGCGCCCTGCTGCGCGGACTCGACAACCCCCAGGCCCAGGATGAGCTGATCGCCGAGAAGAAATCCGAGGCGCTGCGGCTCATCACCCGCTACGGCGGCGATCCCAGCGCCTGCGGCGGGCTCTGGGGCGGCTTCAGCCGCGACTTTTTCCTGCATCACTCGCCCGATGAGATTGCCTGGCAAAGCCGCCACATCCTCGACGCCGACCCGACCGCGCTCCCCATGGTCGTCATCCGCCCGGTCACCGCGCGCGGCGGCACCGAAATCTTCATCTACTGCCGTGATCGCGCCAATCTCTTCGCCTGCACCACGGCGCTGCTCGACCAGATCGGCCTGAACATCATGGATGCCCGCGTCATGACCACCGACGCCGACATGGCGGTCAACAACTACCAGGTGCTCGAACAGGACGGCACCCCCGCCGACAGCCCGCTGCGCATGGACGAGATTCGCGCCGCGCTCATCGCGACCCTGTCCGAACAGGGTGCCGAGAGCCCACGCGTGCGCCGCGCCGTGTCGCGCCGCCATCGCTGCTTTCCCATCGAGACACGGGTGAGTTTCACCACCGACGAGCCCAACCAGCGCACCATCATGCGCCTGAGCACCCTCGACCGCCCTGGTCTGCTCGCCGAGGTCGGCACCGTCTTCGAGGGCTGCGGAGTGCGTCTGCAAAACGCCAAGATCGCCACCCTGGGTGCCGAGGTTGATGACGTCTTCTTCATCACCAGCGGCGATGACAGCCCCATCACCCACGCCTCCATCCTCGCCTGCCTGCGCCGCGAAATTCTCAGCCGGCTGGAAGACGACGGCGAGCGCGTCGCCGCCACCTGAGCAGCGCCTTACCGCTGTCCATTGGTGTCAGACCCAGCTCCCCTCTTGTTCAACCTGCCTCTGCGGCCGACCCAAACGCCCGCCTGCGCATCCAGTCGATCAGCTCCGTGAGCGGGAGCGGTCGGCAGATGAGATACCCCTGGAGCAGGTCACACCCAAGCGATCTGAGCCGTTCTCCTTGTTCCTCGCTCTCGACACCCTCGGCAACGCTTTCGATCCCCAGCCCGGCGGCCAGGGCCAACACCGTGGTCACAATCTGCGCATCCCCCGGATCGACCAGCATGTCGCGCACGAAGGAACAATCAATCTTCAGTGCATCCGCATCGAAGCGCTTGAGATAGGTGAGCGAGGAATAGCCGGTGCCAAAGTCGTCGATCGCAAGTCGAATGCCGCGCGCGGTCAACTGCGTGGCGTTGGACTGACAGAGCTGGTCGTCGAGCAGACTGCTTTCGGTCATCTCCAGCTCCAGACGCTCAGGAGGCATGCCGAACTCGACCAGGACGCGATCCACAAGATCAAGCAGGTTTGCCTGCTGAAGCTGGCGGGCGGAGAGGTTCACACAGACGCGCAGCGCCCCGAACCCTTCCCGCTCCAGGGCTGTCAGGGCGCTCAGTGACTCGCGCAACGCCCAGTCGGTGAGCCGCGCGATGAGTCCGGTCTCCTCCAGCACCGGAATAAAGCGATCGGGCGCACAGGGCGCACCGTCGAGGTTCCAGCGCAACAGCGCCTCCAGGGCGACCACCCGGCCATCCTCCGCCCGAACGAGCGGCTGAAAATACAGCGCGAACTCGCCTCGCTCGATGGCCCGGCGCAGGTCATGCTCCAGTGAGAGACGCTCGTGCGCCTGCTCTTGAAGCTCCTGGGTGAAAAACCGAAAGCCTCCCCTGCCGCTCGCCTTGGCCGCATACATGGCGCTGTCGGCATGCTTGATGAGGCTGTCGAGACTGTCGGCGTCGCGCGGATAGAGGGCGATGCCGATGCTCGCCGAGACATAGAGCTGGCGCTCATCGAGCGCGAAGGGTTCAGCCAGGGCATCGAGCAGTTTCTGGGCAATGATGCGCGGCGCCTCCTCATCGACAAGATCCTCGACGATGAGGGTGAACTCATCGCCACCCATACGCGCCAGGGTATCGGTCTCGCGCACCAGACGGCTCAGACGGTGCGCCACCCGGCCCAGCAGGATGTCGCCAATGTCATGCCCCAGGGCATCGTTGATTTCCTTGAACCGATCCAGATCGACAAAAAAGAGCGCAATCCCGCGCGCCTCGCGGCGCGCCTTTTTAATGGCCTGACCCAAGCGGTCGTAGAACAGGTTGCGGTTTGGCAGGCAGGTGAGGCTGTCGTAGTTGGCCAGCTGCATGAGCTGCGCGCGGGCGCGCTCATGCTCGACGGCCATCTGATTCAGCGAGCGGGCCAGGCGTCCGAGTTCGTCCTCCGGGCCTTCCGGGAGCTTGTGCTCCAGGTTACCCGCAGCATAGTGCGCGACCACCCGGTTCATGTCCCGCAGCGGTCTGGAGACGGAACGCGACAGCCGGATCCCGAACAGCAGGCTCGCCGCCAGGGCCACCAGGATGCTGATGAGTGCGATGGCCAGAAAACGCTCGACAAAGCCCTGCCAGGCCGCTTCGACCTTGGCATGCAGACTGGCCACGAAGGCCTGGGTGCGCGCATCCGAGAGCGCAATGCGCGCATAACCGCTGATCATGCCCGCGTAGCCGATGGGCAGATGCACCAGACGACCTGTCGGGGTCTCTTCGATGGCAACCTCGCCCGGCGCCGCCGCCTTGGGAATGGGATAGCGCCGTCCGTACTGGGGATTTTCAAGCGAGCCATCGGTGATGACCCGTCCCTCGGCATCGAGGATGAGCACCGAGCGCGGTGCAAGCCAGGCCTGAATGCGCTCGATTTCCTCGTTCAGCGCAGAGACATCAAGCCTGTAGAGCGGGTCGAAGAGACGGTCGCCGAGATAGCTTCCGCTGGTGCGCAGCGCCTCGACGTCATGGGCCGACTGGATGGAGGAAAACGACTGGGTCAGCTCGGCGCGCAGCGCCTGGGTGCCCTCGAAGACAAAATAACCCGCAAGCGCCAGCACCAGCCCCATGGTTCCGAGCAGGATCGAGGCAATGCCCAGGGCGTACTTGGAACTCAGTCCACGGAATATCAGCATTGAATGGAGCCGGATGCTCAGTTGAACTCCTCGAACACGCGCGCCCAATAGGCCAGATTCGCCCGGTCGTCGTCGGTCAGATGTTCCAGTTTAACAATGCGCGCGGCGGCGGCGAGCGTGGCCAGTCCCTCCGGATTGAGGTGCATCTCCAGCAGCACCTCGCTCACCGCCTGCTCAATCTCGGGCGCAAGATCCGTGCTGAACGACACCAGCCAGCGCAGCAGTGGCGGCGTGCGCGCGATAACGCGCAGCTCCTCGCGGATGGCCGCCGGCGTGCGCTCCCAGTCCCCGTCGTTGAAGGCGCCGGCGTCCGCGCGCCCGTCATGCACCCAATAGGCCTGATTGAGTTCCGAGCCAACGAAATGATAGCGGAGCGCCTCGGGGGATGGGGCCTCGGACTCGGCGGGCACAACCTCCAGTCCAGCGTCGCGCAGCCTGAACAAAGGCACGAAATAGGCCGAGGTGGAGCGCTTCGACTCGAAAGCAATGGTCTTGCCAGCCAGATCCTGAAGGCCGGTGATGGGGCTGTCGCGGCGCACGAAGAACAGGCTGTGATACTGCCGCTGCCCCTTGCGCCAGACCAGCAGACTCGGCCGGATACGCTGGGTGTCGCGCTCAAGTTTGAGGGTTGGAATGACGCCCTCGATGAGCGCATCCACCTCGCCCGCCTCGATCCGCTGGGCCATCTCGGCGAGATCGCGCGCGACGACAAGATCGGCAACCCGCACGCCTGCGTCGCCCAGTCGGCGCTCCAGATAGGCATTGAGCGGACCATATTGCTCCAGCGCCTCGCTGGGCCGATCGGGGCGTTCGCTCACCACCCCCAGCCGCAAGCGCCCATCCGCCCCCGAGTCCGGTGGCCAGAGCAGGATGCATGGCAAGAGGATGAGGCTCCACACCCACATCAGGCGAGCCGAAACCCAGATCGCCCCCTTCGTCTGGAAGACGCTTCTTTGTGATGTCATGGTGGCTATCAGGGGCTCTGGTAGGCAGATACGGCAAGGTCTCGCGCGACCCGCAAAGCCAATAACATTAACCAGCAAAGGCTACCATTCTGTGACGGAGCGCGAAAACCCAAGTTGCCATCCGCCGCAGAATTCGCGCGCCGAACCCTGCCAGCAGCGCCTGGCGCCCGAGCGGCCTCGTCGAACCCGGCGGCCAGCGAGCGCTCACGGGCCTGCTCGTGGCCGAGTCCGGTCAGAGCAACCAGCTTCAGTCGCTCGAGATCGGGATACCGGGCACGCAGTCGCCGCGCGATCTCCAGCCCGTCCATGCCGGGCAGGCCAATGTCGAGCAGGGCCCAGGTGGTGGCATCCTTGTCTGCAAGCACATCGCTGTCGGCTCGCGGCTGGAAGCCGCTTCCACGGGCATTTGCCGCCGCCTGTGCAAGCGGCTTCTAGCCGCGAGAACCCCGCGCTGAGGCTGAGAACCCGGGATCAGCACTGACCGGCAGGCGCGGTGGCACAGGTGTCTGCACGGGTCGCGCTGTCGGCTCGCGGCTGGAAGCCGCTTTCACGGGTCTTGCGCCTGGCGTTTGACAGGAGAGAGACGGTATCTAGTCGTCCGCGATCAGCTCCAGCGCGTTGCCGTCGGGGTCGCGGCAGAAGAGCGCGCGGCGGCCCGAGCGGCTGAGGCTGTAGCCGATCCCGGCGGCGTCCAGGCGCTCGCGCAGCGCGTCCAGATTGACGACGCTCAGGGCCAGATGGCGGTCGCGCCCGCCATGCGCGGGGCGTCCCTCGGTCGGATCGGGATTGGGCAGCTCAAGCAGATGCAGGCCGCGCTCGCCAATGCGTAGCCAGACACCAGCGAAGGGCAGCGCCGGGCGCGCGGAATCGACCTCCAGACCCAGCAGGTCGCGATAAAAGGCCAGGGCGCGCTCGGTGTCGGCCACGAGGAGACTAACGTGATGGATGTCGTGAATGCGAAACATGGCGTCTGGCGGCATGGAGCCCTGGGGTGCTTTAACGTATAATGCACCACTTTTCCGACGATTTCGCCCATGAATCCCGATCTCGGGCGTCTCCAGCCCTACCCCTTCGAGAAAGTCGCCGCACTGCGCCAGGGCATTGAGCCGCCGCGCGATCGCGCCCACATCGCGCTCTCCATCGGCGAGCCCTGTCATCCGGCGCCCGCGCTCATCGGCGAGGCCTTGCTCGGCCATCTCGACGGGCTCGCGCACTATCCCTCCACCCGGGGTCTGCCGGCGCTGCGCATGGCCATTGCCGACTGGCTCGGCATGCGCTTCAGGCTGCCCAAGGGCGCACTCGACCCCGAGACGCAGATCTTGCCGGTCAACGGCACCCGCGAGGCGCTCTTTGCCTTCGCCCAGACCGTGGTCGATCGCACCCGCCACCCCTTGGTGCTCATGCCCAACCCCTTCTATCAGATCTACGAAGGGGCGGCGCTGCTCGCCGGGGCTGAACCGCATTTTCTGCCCTGCACCGCCGAGACCGGCTTTCTGCCCGACTTCGAGGCCGTCGATGCGGCCAGCTGGGAGCGCTGCCAGCTGCTCTACATCTGCTCGCCGGGCAATCCCACCGGGGCCATCCTGCCGGCAGCGACCCTGGCGCGCTTGATCGAGCTTGCGCACCGCCACGACTTCATCATCGCCTC
>JAFGTZ010000105.1 GCA_016938795.1 Chromatiaceae bacterium
GCGCGACCAGTGCGCCAGCAACGCCTCGATGTGCCGGACCTCTACGGTGCGTCCGCCATAGGCCAAGCTTTGCCAGGTGGCGATGATGTCGGGCAACGGGCCAAGCGCCGCGCGTTCGGGCAAGTGCTGGCGAGCGTGGTGCAGCACCTCGGTCTCGGTGGCGCCTTCGGGCAGTAGTATGCCGCGCGCGCCGAGTTCGTGCAGACTGCCCTGGTAGAGAAGTGCGAGCGCCGCGCGCGGGTCGGAGTGCTCAAGCGCCTGGCGGACCGCTAGGGCCAGATCCGGGGGCTGGATTGCGCGGGCATCGGGTCTTGGCTGTGGACCTTTGACGGGCAGTTTGCGCGACGTTGCGCGCTTGGGCCAGAGACGCTGGCCATCGCGCCAGATATGCCTCAGCACCAGTCCCAGCGCGAGCGTGGCAGCGGCCAGCAGCAGCCAGCGCAGCCCCTGCGCCAGCCAGGCCGCAAGGGTGCTGGAGCGGGGCGAGACCGGGGTGGGATTGGCTTGGTCGTCTTCGCCCGCTGCGATGAAGCGCCAGCGGCGTACCTCGCGCTCGCCGCCAAAGGCTGGATCGGCGAGCACCTCAGCGATGAGCGCGCGTGATATCTCGGGATCAGGCAAGGCGCTGGCGCTTGTTGGCGGACTGGCCAGCAGGACGGGCAGCAGGACGCCAGCGGCGAGCAAGAGGGTGCGCGCGGATGCGCTGAAAGGCGGGTGAGGCTCAGGTTTGCGCGCGGCGCGAAAGGCCAGCTCCAGATCCCAGGCCTCGCGCTCGGTGCGCCGGGTCAGATAGAGCGCGAAGCCCGCGCAGACATAGAAGGGCGCCATGAGCGAGATGGCCAACACATAGGCCAGCGCACTCAGCCAGTAGGGCAGCGACTCGCTGTCGCTCAGGGCAGTCACCAGATCGAGACTCCCCAGACCCTCGGGGGTGAGCATCTGACTGAGCGCGAGCAGGCTCGCCCAGAGAATGGCCTCGAAGTGATAGCAGACCAGGGTGAGCCAGGTCGGGCTGGCATCACCATGGAGTAGCAGACGGCGGCGCTCGCGCGCCGCACGGCCGCGCAGCCCCTCCAGCGCACCGATTGGCATGACGAAGGAACGACGCAGCCCCAGGCGACGCCACAGCAGTTGGCCGAGCAAGGCGCCATGCAGGCCCCTGCGCCAGAGCGATCCACACTGTGCGAAGGGCGCAAGCCGCTCGCCAAAGAGCGCGCGGCTCGCCCAGACCAGCAAGGGCGCCTCGTAGAGCGGCTTGCACCACCAGAGGATGAACAGCCACCAGGCCGGCTGGAAGGCGCTGATCAGCAGGGCAATGAGCGCAACCGGCAGGGCGCTGAGCCACCAGAGCGTCCAGAGAGGCCAGAACCACTGGCGCGCCAGGGCGAAGCCCAGATCCAGTCCTTCCCAGGAGCGGCGTTCGCGCGCCACCACGCCGAGCCGCTCAAGCTCCATGCCCAGCACCCCGACCGGCAAGCGCGAGCCAAAGCGCGACCAGTGTCCAGCCGGCCAGACCCACGCCATATTTGAGCGCCGGCGCCAGGGGTTCGGCCGACCAGAAGGCCTCGATCACGGCAGCCAGCACCAGCATGAGCGCGCCGCCGCCGGCCAGCACCACCGCCTCGCCGGCATTGGCGCGCAGCGCGGCGAGCCGGGTGCGCCGCCCCGGCGCGAGCAGCGCCTTGCCGAGCAGCAGGCCGGCGGCGCCGCAGATGGCGATGGCGGTGAGTTCAAAGGGGGCATGTCCGCTGACGAAGGGCCAGAAGGTGACGCCGTAGCCAAGGGCGCTCAGATAACCGGCTGCCGCGCCGATGGTGAGCCCGTTGAAGAGCAGAATGACGGCGCTGCCGATGCCGAGCAGCAGGCCGCTCGCGAAGCTGCGAAAGCCGATACCGATGTTGTTGAGGATGTAGAAGCCGAACATGGCCACGCGCCCCTCGGCGGCCTGTTGCGCGGAGCGCCCGAGATGCCGGTTGGCCGGGTCATAGGCCGATTCAAGCTCGCTTACCTGGGACTCGCTCATGAGGCTGTGAATCAGGGCGGGATCGGCAAGCGTGGCCGCGCCCATGGCAAGCAGCGGCAGGACGAGGCAGGCGAGCGCAAGCCAGAAAAGCCCGAGATGGCGGCGCAGGGTGTGGGGAAAGCGCCTCACCATGAGCTCCAGTGCGCCCTGGAGCAGCCGTGGGCGGCGTTGGTAGAGATGGGGATAGCCCCGACGCGCGAGCGCGTGCAACTCCTCGACCAGCCCCGGGCTGTAGCCCCGGCTGCGCGCCAGCGCATAGTGGGTGCAGAGTTCGCGGTAGCGACGCGGAAAATCGCCGAGTGCGGAATCCTTGCGTTTGCGCGGTCGGTCGAGTCCATCGAGCAGGGTGCGAAAGTGCTCCCAGTCGGCGCGATAACGCTGTTCGAACGCCTGTTGTTTCATGCGCTGTCCTCGCGCGAGCAGCCCTCAGCCAGCCAGGCCGCCCAGCCCTCAACCCGCGCCAGCGCCGGCGCGCCGCGCAGCCCTTCGGCGGCGGTGAGGAGTTCGGCCAGTTCGATGCGCCGCTCCAGCGACAACTGGGGAGCACGCTCGACAAAGGCCAGGATGGCGCGCTGGGTCTCCAGGGGCAGAGCGGGAGGCGGACGGCTGTCCGGGTCTGTCAGCGTGGCGCGCCGCTTTGTTGCCCGGCGTCCCGGTTCGGCGTGAATGACCAGGGTGCCGGCGGCCAGATCGCCGAGACGGCGGAAGTCGGGGTCGATCAGGGTACTGAGGAGTCCGAACCCATAGAAAATCGGCAGAAAATCAACCACCCGCAGCAGGTTGCGAACCATGGAGGCCGAGAGTCCCACCGGGGTTCCGTCGTCATGCACCACGGTTAGTCCCAGCGCACGCTTGCCAGGGGTGGCGCCGCTGCGCAGCTCGAAGAGTACCGGGTAGAACCATTCCAGCAGAAAGACGGCCAGCAGCGTCAGGCCCAGCCCCACCTCGCCGAGCGCAAGCAGTGGCAGCAGCGCCAGATAGAGCCCGATGCGGATGAGGATGTCGAGCGCCAGGGCCAAGGCGCGCGGCACGGGGCCAGCAAGACGCAGGCCCAGCTCGATCCCCTCGGGGGTCTCGTTCAGGCGTTGGGTATCGAGGGGTGCGACCATGCGTGCTCGCCTCGCTAGCGATAGAGCGCGAGCGGAAAGTATTCGGTGATGAGAATGACCGGCTCGCCGGCGATGATGATGCGATAGGTGCGATAGACCGCAAGCGCCTCTTCGGCGAGCCGTTCGAGTCCCACGTCGAGCACCTCGCGATAGCTCTCCAGCCCGCTGTCGCGGATGAGCACGCCGATGCCGATCTCGCGATCGATGAGTCGCTGGCGAAACCCGGGCGGGATGCGCTCGACGCGGATCAGCGAGAAGGCCTCGGCAAAGCGCTGCCCGCTCTCGCAGCCGCGCAGACAGGCGTCGCGCACCAGGCAGGCTTCGCCCGCGTGCAGCGCGATCCAGGGCACCTCGTCGGCGGCGGTTTCAAGGCGCTGTTCAAGCGTATCGACATTGACCGGCTCCCAGAAATAGGCCTCGAGAATCTTGGTGACGGTGCCGTCGGTCACCAGCAGGGCGCGCAGAAAGGGCGGCAGCTCGGCGAGGTGAAGTACTTCGCCCGAGGGCGCTTCAAGCACGGCGTCGCGCACGAAGCCCTGGCGTCGAAAGGGTGCGTGTGCCGGTTCAATCAGGGCGCGACCGTAGTAACGATGCATGATGGATCGGCCTCAGTGTGCGATGTCTGGACAAGACGCGCGTCGGACCATGACTGCTGGGTGAGCAAAACGAGTCTGCATGGCGTTGGATATCTAAAAATTTATTGTGCGGAGACTCTTCCGCGCTCTTGATGCGCGAACGACTTTGCCTCAATCTTTTGCGACGGCTCGCGCTTGGGGTCGGATAAGGGAGTTGCCTGCATTCGGCGCCCACGACCCGGGGTCGCTGGCGCCAGGATGCCATTTCACACTCCCCGCCTTGTATCCCGATACGTAACTTGAAGTGCGAGCCGGCGATGCTTGACCGGTTGTGTTTTGCCGATGCGGCCAAGGGCCGTTTTTACGTTAACACTGGAGATTAGACCCATGACTCAGTTCGCTAAGTTTGCCACGCTCTCCGCCTCCGCTCTGCTGGCGGCCTCGCTGCTCGGTGGTTGCGCCACCGATCAGACTGCGCGCGACATGGCCCAACAGGCCCTCGACACCGCCAACAGCGCCCAGTCCTGCTGCAACGCCAATACCGAGCGTCTCGACCGCATGTATCAGAAGATCATGGGCAAGTAAGACCCCTGATCGCGCCGGTGTCCTACCAGTTGGGGGACGCCGGCGTTTTCCGCGATGGCGCGCTCCACCGCCGCCCAGTCCAATACCACAGCCTCCGCCGCCGCCAATTCGCCTGGCACCACCTCACGCGCGCTTGCCCGCTGCTCGGGCTTTTCAAGCTGCACCTCAAGATAAAGGTCATGGCCGCGCCAGCCAAATTTATAAGGCTGATCGACGATGGTCACCGGCGTCTTCAGGGCCGTCAGACCAAAGAGTTCCTCGATTCCCTCCGGATACATTCGAATGCAGCCGGCGCTGACCTCCATGCCCAGTCCCCAGGGCTTGCTGGTGCCGTGGATGAGATATTCCGGGTTGCTCAGACGCATGGCGAAGCGCCCGAGCGGATTGTCGGGGCCGGGCGGCACCACCTCGGGCAGGATGTCGCCATAGGCGGCATGCGCCGCGCGCACCTGGGGACCTGGTCGCCAGCTCGGATCCTTGCGCTTTTCGATGATGTTGAAGGTGCCAAGCGGTGTGTCCATGCCCTCGCGGCCCACGCTGATGGCATAGGTGCGCACCTCCTCGGGGGTGTCGGGCGGATAGAAATACAGACGTTTTTCCGCGCGATTGATGACAATGCCCTGGCGCGGAGCCTCGGGTAGCACATAGAAGGTGGGAACCATGATCTCAGCGCCCGCGCCTGGCAGCCACATATCCACCTTGGGATTGGCTTGACGCATGTCGTCGAAGCCCTGATTGTTCTGTCGGGCGATATCGAGCAGGGTATCCTCGGCGCGGGCCGTGAAATAGAAGGGAAAACCGATGACGCTATCGCCCGGCTGTTCGAGGCGGTAGGTTTCGGCGGCGGCAAAGAGTGTGCTCGCAAACAGCCAGGCGCCGAGCGCCAGTGCCTGAGCGCGGGGTCGTGAAGGGCGGCCTGTCATAAACCTTGTCGATACCTGTGGCGGATGATGAAAAAAACGTCGCGATTGTCGCATGTTCGCAATATCGGGGTGGTGGCGCATGTGGACGCGGGCAAGACCACGCTCACCGAGCGGCTGCTCTACTATACCGGGGCCTCGCACAAGATCGGCGAGGTTCACGATGGCGCCGCCCACATGGATTATCTGGCCGAGGAGCAGCGCCACGGCATCACCATTACCGCCGCCCTGACCCGCGCGCCCTGGCGCGAGCACCAGTTGCAACTCATCGACACGCCCGGTCATGTGGATTTCACCATCGAGGTCGAGCGCTCCATGCGGGTGCTCGATGGCTGCGTGCTGGTGCTCGATGGGGTGCGCGGGGTCGAGCCTCAGAGCGAGACTGTATGGCGTCAGCGCTCGCGCTTCAATCTTCCCGCCCTGGTCTTCATTAACAAGATGGATCGCCCAGGGGCCGATTTTGTGCGTGCGCTCGAGGCCGTGCGCGCGCGTTTGCATGTCGAGCCCGCGCCCCTGACCCTGCCGCTTCCCGAGCAGGGTGCGGTCATTGATCTGCTCAATCGCCGCCTGCTGCGCTTCGCCGGCGAACAGGGCGAGCAGCTGCTGGCTGAGCCCTGTCCGGAGGATCTCTGGGCCGAGGCGGCGCCCCTGCGCGAGACCCTCCTGCTGGCGGCGGCTGAGTTCGACGAGTCGCTCGCCGATCAGGTGCTCGCCGGGGTCGAGCCCGAGGTCGAGTCCATTCGCGCCGCCTTGCGCCTGGGCGCCCTGAGCGGGCGGCTGTGCCCCTGCTTCGGGGGTAGCGCCCTGCGCAATCTCGGGGTGCAGCCGCTGCTCGACGGCATCCTGGATTATTTGCCCGCACCGAGCGAGCGCCCGAGCGCCTGCGCCTTGCGCCCCGATGGAACTCAGGAGGCGGTGCCCTTCGACGAGAACGGGCCGCTCCTGGCGCTGGCCTTCAAGGTGCAGCTCTGGGAGGGGCGGCGGCATGTCTTCGCGCGGCTCTATCGCGGTACCCTGCGCGCGGGCGATGCGGTCGAGTTTGTGGATGCCGAGGGACGGCTCAGGTCGGAGCATGTGGCGCGGCTCTTCGATGTGGACGCGGGCAAGAAGATCCGGCTCGATGAGGCGCGCGCGGGCGATATCGTGCTCCTCGCCGGGCTGCGCCATGCCGCCACTGGCGACAGTCTCTGCGCGCCCGGTGCGCCCCTGGTGCTGGAGCGCATCGAGGCGCGCGCTCCGGTGCTCGGGCTCGCCATCGAGCCGCTGCACGGGCACGAGGAGGAGAAACTGCTCGATGCCCTCGCCAAGCTCCAGGAGGAAGATCCCACGCTGCACCTGCTTGACGATCCCGACACCGGCCAGCGTGTCTTGCGCGGCATGGGTGAGCTGCATCTGGGCATGGTGGTCGAGCGTCTGGAGCGTGAGTTCGGCCTGGAGGTGCGTGTTGGCGCGCCGGCCGTGGCGGTGCGCGAGACCATCCGCCGCGCCGCCCGGTCCGAGGTGCTCTTTGCTCCCCCCGCGCTGGCCGAGGCGCGCCATGGCGGCGCGCTTATGGCGCGGGTGGCGCTGCGTCTGGAGCCTTTGGCGCGCGGTGCGGGTGAGGTGCTTGATTGGGAGGGCGCGAGCGTTCTGCCCGAGGGGGCGGCCCTGAGCGCCGAGCAGCGTCAGGGGCTGGAGCGGGGGCTGCGCGGCGGTTTGGAGGCCGGTCCGCTTGAGGGTGCGCCAGTGCGCGATCTTCGGGTAGCGGTCGAACAGGTGGAGCTTTTCGGCAGCGCCTCGACCCCCGAGGCCCTGAGCGCCGCCGCCGCGCGCGCCCTGCGCGAGGCGCTGCTCGCCGCCGCGCCCGCGATCATGCACCCCATGATGTCGCTGGAGGTGGTGGCGCCCGAGGGCGCCTTCGGCTCGGTGCTCGGCGACTTGCAGGCGCGTCAGGCGCTGATTCGGGCAACGCGCGCCGAGGCGGGGGATGTGACCATCGAGGCCGAGGCGGCGCTGGACGCCCTGCTCGGCTATGCCACCCGGCTGCGTGGTCTGACCCAGGGGCGCGGGCAGTTCAGCATGACCTTCGCCCGTTTCGATCTCTGAGCCGCGCGCCCTGGCTCAACGAGGCGAGAGCCGCTCAGTACTTGCCGAGCAGCTGCATGATGGCCTTGTGGATGCTGTGATAGGACAGCCCCGGCTTGAGATACATGACCGCGCAGGTGCCGGTGCGCAGATTGATGCCCTTCTCCTTGGCGAGCGCCACGGCCTCCGGGGTGTCGTGCGCCATGTGCACCCAGACATCGCGAATGCCGCGCTCGGCGGCGGCGGCAACCCAGTCGCGGGTCTCGGTCTTGGGGGCCTCGATGATGACGCCCTCCACCGCCTCGGGCAGGGCCTCAAGGCTGGGATAGGCGGTGTCGCCGTCGATGTGGTCGGTGCTCGGATCAACCGCATAGACGCCCTTGCCGAGCGCCTTGAGGCGGCGATAGCTCAGGATCGGGAAGGGCTTGACCGCTGAGCGCCCAATCACGGCGAAGCGGTTGAGTTCGAAAAAGGTTTCGTAGTTCGATGCCATCGAGTGAGTTCCTCTGTTAAGCCGAAACGCAAACTGAAACGACCTGGGATGGTGGTCTCTGTCGGACTGAAAACCCCGATTGGGGTCGGTGACAATGATGGGTGGGATTGCGGATGCCAGAGGCTCTGGTCTGGCGGGAATTTCTGGCGGCTGGAGGCGCCATGGGGTCATTTTCCTGGGTTGGAATCGCCCTGTCCTTGAAAGTCCGCAAAGGGCGCGGATATCCATGCGCAATAGCGAGCGGTTTTCATTTATGCTTAGCGCATGGCGAACCAGTCCGCATCCCGTGATCGCACTATCGCACTCAGAGATCAGAATCCAACCATGCTTCAGCACACCACTTCCTGTCCGTCGCTTATCAAGCTCTCCGAACTTCCCCATGAAACCCCCGCGCGTCTTGTCGAGATTCGTGGCGGGCGCAATCTGACGCGCCGTCTGCTGGCGCTGGGTCTGCGCCAGGGTAGCGTGCTGAACGTGGTGCAGCGCCGCGGTCAGGGGCTGGTGCTGGCGGCGGGCGATGGGCGCATTGCCATGGGGTTTGGTGTGGCCGAGAAGCTCTGGGTCTGTCCTGAGCCGCTCGCTTCGGGGGGCTGTGCTGAGGAGGCGAACCCTGAGCCTGGAGCGGCCCAGCCCGAGCGGCGAGGCGAGCCGGCATGACGGAGTCGCGCGAACACTTAACCGAGCCCTCCCCGGCGCGGGCGCGCGATCTGCGCATCGCGCTCGCGGGCAATCCCAACTGCGGCAAGTCGGCGCTTTTCAACGCGCTCACCGGCATTCGCCAGACCACGGGCAACTGGCCCGGGGTCACGGTGGAGCGCAAGGAGGGTGTGCTCGAACTCGACGGGCGGCGTTTGCGGGTGGTCGATCTGCCGGGGATCTATTCGCTCGACGCCAATTCGCTCGACGAGATGGTCACGCGCGATTATCTGCTCTCGCGCGAGGCCGATCTCATCGTCAATGTGCTCGATGCCGCCAATCTGGAGCGCAACCTCTATCTCAGCGTGCAGCTTCTGGAGATGGGCGTGCCCCTGGTGGTGGCGCTCAACATGATGGATGTGGCCCGCAAGCGCGGCATTGCCATCGACGTCGCGGCCCTGGCCGCCGAGCTGGGCTGCCCCGTGGTGCCGCTGGTGGCAACCTCGCGCGAGGGGCTCACCGAGCTTCAGGCGCGGCTGCTGGCGGTGGCCGAGGGGCGTGAACCGGCGGGGCGCGCGCTCGGGCATGGCGACTGTGTCGAGAGTGCGGTGGCCGAACTCGTCCGGGCCTTTCCGCCCGGCATGGAGCCGGCAAATGCCCGCTGGCTGGCGCTCAAACTGCTGGAGGGCGACGCCTCCGCCGAGCGCGAGGCGAGCGATGAGGTGCGCGCTCTGGCCGCGCACTGGTGCGTCCAGGTGGCCGAGCGCGCCGGCGAGGAGGCCGATCTGCACATTGCCGATACCCGCTTCGGCCATGCCCACAGCCTGGCCCAGCGGGTGGTGCGCCTCGGCGGTGCGGTGGGGCGCACACTCTCTGACCGCATCGACCGGGTGGTGCTCAGTCGCGCGCTGGGCATCCCCATTTTCCTCTTCATGATCTATCTGATGTTCATGTTCACCATGAACATCGGCGGGGCCTTTGTCGATGTTTTCGACCTGGCGGGACAAACGCTCTTCGTCGATGGCGTGGCCGAGCTGCTGGCCTCTGTCGAGGCGCCCGGCTGGTTGACCTTGGTGCTGGCCGAGGGCATCGGCGGCGGGCTTCAGGTGGTGGGCACCTTTGTGCCCATCATCGCCAGCCTCTATATCGTGCTCTCCATTCTGGAGGATTCGGGCTACATGGCGCGCGCGGCCTTCGTCATGGATCGCTTCATGCGCTCCATCGGCCTGCCCGGCAAGGCCTTCGTGCCGCTCATCGTCGGCTTCGGCTGCAATGTGCCGGCGGTCATGGCCACCCGCACCCTGGAGAGCGAGCGCGAGCGCAAGCTCACCATTCTCATGAATCCCTTCATGTCCTGCGGCGCGCGTCTGCCGGTCTATGCGCTCTTTGCCGCTGTGTTCTTTCCGCATTCGGGCCAGAATCTGGTCTTTCTGCTCTATCTCACTGGCATCGTGGTGGCCATTCTCACCGGGCTGGCCATGAAGCATACCTTGCTCAATGGGGATAGCTCCGGCCTGCTCATGGAGCTGCCGCCCTACCATCTGCCCACCCTGCGCGGCGTGCTGCTGCGCACCTGGGACCGGGTGCGGCTCTTTTTAAGCGAGGCAGGCAAGATCATTGTGGTCATGGTGCTGGCGCTTAATCTGCTCTCCACCGTCGGCAGCGACGGACGTCTCGACAATCGCGATGCCGACGCCTCGCTGCTCGCCGGCATCAGCCGCGCGGCCACGCCGCTCTTTGCGCCCATGGGCATCGAGGAGGATAACTGGCCGGCGGTGCTGGGAGTCTTCTCGGGCGTGCTGGCCAAGGAGGTGATTGTCGGCACCCTGGATTCGCTCTATGGACGTCTCGCCCTGGAGGAGGGTGGTTGGGTGTCCGAGGACGAGGACTTCCGTCTGGGGGCGCGCCTCTCCGAGGCCTTCCAGACCGTGCCGGACAATCTGGGCGCGCTCGGCGAGCGTCTGCTCGATCCGCTGGGGCTTGATGTGGGCGAGATTGAGGATGCCGAGGTCGCAGCTGCCGAACAGGGCGTGCGGGGCGCGACCTTTGGGGCCATGTCCGAGCGTTTCGATGGTCAGGCCGGAGCCTTTGCCTATCTGCTCTTCGTGCTGCTCTACTTTCCCTGCATCGCCACCATCGCCGCCATCGTGCGCGAGGCGGGCGCGCCCTGGGCGGTCTTTGTCGGCTTCTGGACCACGGGAATTGCCTATCTGAGCGCGACCCTTTTCTATCAGGCGGCCACCTTCGCGCGCGACCCGCTCAGTGCCTCGCTGTGGATTGGCGGCGGTCTTGCCGTGCTCGCGGCGGTGCTGCTGGGGCTGCGGGTCTGGGCGCGACGCGATGCCGGGGTTGCGCCCCGGACTCGCGCGGAAGACGCCTAGGCGTCCGCGAGCTGGCGCGGGCGCGTGATGGAGAGCAGATGCCCGCTGCCTGGGGTCAGGTCGCTCCAGTCGTCGGGCATTTCGAGGCGGGCCACGGTGGCGGTGGGTAGCAGCTTGCCATCGTCGGGTGAGTCCAGATCCTCGCCCGCAAGATGACGCAACAGTTCCTCAAGCCCGGGGTTGTGGCCAATCAACAGCACGATCTTGGCGGTTGCCGGACAGCGCGCAAGCGCTTCGAGCAGTTGCCCGAGACCCGCCGCGTAGAGTTCAGTATCCCAGTGGATGAGTTTTTTCTTGATATCCAGACTTTTGCACACCTTGGCGGCAGTCTGGCGCGCACGCTCGGCGGGCGAGCTGAGAACCAGATCAGGTACCAGGCCCTCGCGATAGAGCCAGGAGCCGATGCGCGGGGCGTCGCGCTTGCCGCGTTTGGCGAGCGGGCGCTCGAAATCATTTGCGGCGCCACTGTCCCAGTCCGATTTGGCGTGGCGCAGGATCAATAATTCTCGGGGCATGTGGAAAGGAGCCGTATAACTCAAGGGCATCAACTCATCGCCCGGGGCGGGCAGGCGCATTTTTAACACAATCGTCATCTGAGTGCCCGTTTTTCCGCCATCTTTGCATCAGCCAGTGGAAGCGGCGTCCAGCCGCGAGCAGACGCTGCTTGCACAGGCACAGGTAGCAGCCCAGGCTTCGATTGAAAAAGCGCTAGATTTAGCGCTATATTTATAGCCGATATTATTCAGGAGCCGACCATGGACATGATCTACGCCGATTACTCCATCAGCATGTCCGAATTCAAACGCAACCCGGCGCAGGTTCTGCGCACTGCCGGTGATAAGCCCGTAGCGGTGCTTAATCATAACCGCCCGGCTTTTTACATGATCACGCCAAAGCTGTTCGCGGCGATGGTCGAAGATCTGGTCGACCAGGATCTGATTGAGCTGGTACGTCAACGTCTGGCGTACGAAGACGATGCCATCGAGGTCGATATTGACAAAATCTGACATCGATCAGAAAGCCTCAACCCGGTACCGGCTCAAGTTTGTGCCGCCGGCACTGGCCGAATGGGAGGCGCTTGATGGCAGCGTCAAGGAACCGCTTCGCAAGGCGCTCAAGAAACGTCTGGAGCAGCCGCACATGCCCGGTTCAGAGCTGCATGGCAGCTTGCAGGGCTGCTATAAATTCAAGCTGCGAAAACTCGGCTGGCGTCTCGTCTATCGCGTGAAGGACAATGTCCTGATCGTCATGGTGATGGTGGTAGCCAAGCGCGAAGACAGCGTGGCGTATCGGCTTGCCGTCGAACGCCTGGCTTCGGATCAGCGCTGATGGATTGCAACTGTTGCCTCATTAGGAGATAGGCACCGCGTACCATGCGCAAGCCTCGAAGACTAACGCAACGGTGGCAATGCAGACCCTGCGAGACTGCCAGGTTTTCAACTGTGGAAGCGGCTTCCAGCCGCGAGCAAGCGGGGCGCCTAGCGAATGGCGGCGAGCAGCTGACCGATCATGCGTTCGGACTGCGCGAGATAGCCGCCGCCGAAGAGGTTGAGGTGGTTGAGCACATGGTAGAGATTGTACAGCGTTTTGCGCGTCTCGTACCCCGTTGGTAGCGGCCAGGCCTCGTGATAGGCGGCGCGGAAGTCGGCGTCGAAGCCGCCGAAGAGTTCGGTCATGGCAAGATCGGTCTCGCGATCGCCGTAGTAGACAGCAGGATCGAAGATAACCGGTTCGCCCTCGGGAGTGGCGCCGATGTTGCCGCCCCAGAGATCGCCATGGAGCAGCGAGGGCGGCGGATGGTGATCGAGCAGGGCATCGAGCGCATCGAGCAGGCGCTCGCCCTGAGGTTGCAGCGCGCCGC
>JAFGTZ010000014.1 GCA_016938795.1 Chromatiaceae bacterium
CTCGGAGAAGAGCACCAACTGCCCGAGATCGTGCAGCAAACCGGCCAGAAAGACCGTTCCGGCCAGCGCCTTGGAGTCACGCTCGGCCAACAGACGCGCGATGACTGCGCAATAGGCCGAGTGATGCCAGAACACCTCAAGCGGCAGCAGATTCTGCACCGGCAGGCGTTCCGAGGCCTGAGTCACGGCGCCGGCGATCATGAGACGGCGCAGATGTTCGCGTCCGAGCAGACTGAGCGCCCGCTCGACCGAATCGACCGTGCGCGCCGGCGCAAAGGCCGGACTGTTGGCCAGACGCAGCACAATGGCCACCAGGGCCGGATCCTGCGCCAGGCGATGAGCGATATCGGCCTGACGGCTGTTCGGATCGTCGAGCAGGCTCAGCACCTCGCCCACCACCCGCGGGATGGCCAGCAGACGCCCCGTGTTTCTTACCAGACTTTCAACGGTCACTGCCGACACAGCCCATCCTCCCAGTCCAATCGTAGTCCCGCACGCACGCCTTTAGTTGTCATGGCGCACCTTGAAGATCGCGCGCATCGGCTCAGGTCTCGAACATGCTCTTCAGCGCCTCCAGCGCATCGCCACTGGAGGCCAGCTCGGCGATGGGCTCACCCGCTTGGGGCGGCGTCAGACCGAGCAGCGCAAAGGCGGGAACGCCGGCGGCATCCGGGCACTCGCGCCCTTCGCTCTGCAGGGCGGCCCACTGCGCCACCAGGGCGATACTGGCATAGTCAACCGCATCCGCCCGATAGCTCCAGTCATCGAAAGACTCGGCCACGCGCACCAGATCCTCGCCCAGCCCCCAGTAATTGATGACCAGAACGCCGGTAATGCTGGAGAGCTTTGACACCAGCGACTGGATGAGTTCAGGGCGCGGATCGGGATCGCGACGCTCGATGAACTGGATGATGGGCACGGCGCCGATGCCCGCGACCAGACCGGCGAGCAGGGCACGATCACGGTTGAGCACACCCAGGGTTTCGGCCAGCACATAGGCGTAGGCGGAGCGCAGAACGCCCTCTCCCCAGACCGACTTCATCGCCTCGCGCGTAGTCGCGTGGCGCGCCTTGAAGGCCTGGCGCAGCGCAAGATTGGTGGTCAACATGCGGGTATTGCGAAACCCCAGACGCAGCACGGCGTCGCGCACCGACTGGATTTCCTTGGTGCCCCGAAAGAGCGGGCTGTTGGTGGCATGCAGCAGGGCGCCGGCAATGGTGCCGTCGCTCTGAATGACCTCGGTCAGCTCCTGAATCCCCGCATCGGGGTCATTCGTCAGTTCCTGAATCTTGAGTGCAACCTCGGGGCGCGCCGGCAGCTCAAGCTTCTTGTTGGTAATGAGGGGATAGAGTTCGGCCAGAAACTCGCCCTCGGTCGAGTCGAGTTCCATGTCGGCGACCTCCATCCCCGACTGGAGCACCTCATCGAGCGCCGCGTTTGAAATGCGCAGCAGCACGCAGGGGGTCTCGGTGATGACGCTCACGTCGTCCGCCGCCGTGCAGCCCTCGAACAATTCGATGGGATCGCTCAGACCGCGAAACCCCTGGAGACGCTCACCCGAACCATTAACCAGCCGCACCACATGACCATCGAGCAGAAAGAGACGCTCGGGAGCATTGGGAGCCAGACGAATCCGCTGGCGAGGTTGAAGCTCGGCAAAGGCGCAATGCGCGGCAAGCTGACGACGCGCCTCCTCGGGCACTTCCTTCGTCAGCTCGAGTTCGCCGAGCACGGTGAAGACCTCTGATGACTGCGACATGGATAATACCTGGAGATCGACACGGCAAGATAAAGCCTAGTTTACAGCATTGCC
>JAFGTZ010000106.1 GCA_016938795.1 Chromatiaceae bacterium
CCCGTCTTGGCGCCCAGTTCGGTCTGCGCCGGCTCGATCACAACCGCGGCGCCGACGAGGACGCCATCACCTCGCTCACCGTGCAGGATAGTCCGCGACATCGCGACTTCATCCCCTACAGCAACCGCCCCATCGACTGGCACACCGACGGCTACTACAACGCCCCTGATCGCCAGATCCACGGCCTGCTGCTGCATTGCGTCAATCCCGCCGAGCGCGGCGGCGAGAACGCCCTGCTCGATCACGAGATTGCCTATATCCTGCTGCGCGACATCAATCCCGACTACGTCCGCGCCCTGATGCACCCCTGCTGCATGAGCATCCCCGCGCATCACGTCGAGGATCTGGAGATGCGCCCCGAGCGCAGCGGCCCGGTTTTTCTCACTCGCGGCAACCAGCGCCTGCACATGCGCTTCACCAACCGCGCGCGCAATATCCGCTGGCGCGATGACAGCCTGACCGAGGAGGCGGTGGCGGCCCTGCGCAACATTCTCACCACGCCCTCCCCCTGGCACTTCCAGGCGCGCCTCGAACCCGGCTGGGGCCTGATCTGCAACAATGTGCTGCACACCCGCACCGGCTTCGACGACGGCCCCGAGCCGCGCCTGCTCTATCGCGCGCGTTATTACGATTGCATCGCCGGCACCTGAACCGCCGAACCCTCTCGGCCCCTTCACTCAAGGCGCCGGCAGCGCCCTAGGCGGCCTAGTCCGCGCCCCTGGCCACCGGGTGTTCGCCGGAGCGAATCCACTCGCTCCAGGAGCCCACATAAAGCCGCGCACGACCCAACCCGGCCTGCTCCATGGCGAGCAGATTGTGGCAGGCGGTCACCCCGGAGCCACAGCTGTGTACCACCTGCTCGGGCCCGAAGCCCTCGATGACGGGGGCAAAGCGGGCGCCTAGCTGGCCAGCGTCAAGAAAACGACCATCGGCGTCGAGATTGCCGCCCAGCGGCAAGTTAACGGCGCCCGGAATATGGCCCGCCACCGGATCGAGCGGCTCCTCATCACCCCGAAAACGCTCGGGCGGACGAGCGTCGATGATGCGCACCTGTCCGGCGTCACGCGCGGCGACCAGCTCCTCGGTACCAATCCAGGCCGCGTCCCGGGGACGCGCCTCGAAACGGCAGGGCTCAGGACGACTCGCGCGCTCGCTGAGCGCGCCGCCAGCCGCCACCCAGGCGTTCAGCCCGCCATCGAGCAAGGCCACGCGCGGGTGGCCCATCCAGTGGCGCAGGAGCCACCAGAGACGTCCCGCGAAGGCCCCGCCGCAGTCGTCATAGACCACCACCTCGCTCTCGGCGCTGACCCCGCAGCTCCCGAGCCACTGCCTAAAGCGCCCGGCCTCGGGCAGCGGATGACGCCCGCTGTCGGGACGGATGGGCGCGGAGAGATCCTCATCGAGATGCGCATAGAGTGCGCCAGGAAGATGACGCTCGGCATGGGCGCGACGCCCGGCCTCGGTATCCGCGAGCGAAAAGCGGCAATCGAAGATCCGCAACCGGGCATCTTCGCAGCGCGCGGCGAGATCGCGCGGGGCCATGATCAGGGGAAAGGCCTGAGGGCTCGTATCCAAGAGACTGTTCTCCAGTACTGAATTGCGAATTCGCAAGTGTGCCAGAGAGAGGCGCCGCACCGATAGCGCCAAGGGCATCGTACTGACAAGATGACCGCCGAAGGCGTCAAGATTCTCTGCGGGCACGGAAAATTTCGTCAAAAGATTGACGCCGCCTCCGAGCATGATTAACAGGTCTATTTAAAATCAGAGAGTTATTGAATTGGCACGCCTCTCGCTTTAAACGCACTGACACGGCACAAGCACAGCATCGCTCAGGAGGCGTCATGAACATGCTTCACAACACCCAAAACGCCATCACCATGCAAACGCTCAAGATTCACAACAGCGAGCCCTTCACCGACACGGCTGGCTATACCGATCTCGGTTCGGCCATGACCATTGCCGAGGAAATGCGGCGCATGGTCAGCGCCCTTTTGCGCGATCAGGCGCGCACCCGCGCGGTTGGCGCGCCGCTCAATCACTGATCCAGCGGCTGAAGGCAGGGATGCCGCCACCAACAAGCGCCATGAGAGGCCAGGGCGCAAAGGGGCGCTCGGCATTGGGCTGAGGCTGTCGCGAACAGGACAGGCAACGGATGAAGTCGCGTCACAGAACTCTTGCGCAATCGCAAGAAGAAAGGTCTAGCCCCTTAACACGCAGTTTCCGTAGGGGTTAAGATCGGTGCGCTTGACGCAATCGATGGGCGGATGCGCGAGACGTGCCGGCCATCGGCCACCTTTCATCTGTACCCAACCCAGTTTGAGGAGGGTTCACCGTGCCCAAAAGCAAACAGACATCCCTGATGATGGCCATTCTGCCATCGCTGGTTCTCTATATCGCCGCCTTTGTGCTTGTTTTCCTCTCGCGCGAGGATCTCGCCAGCACCCTGCCCTATTGGGAATTCTTCATCCCCGTGGTCGCCGTCTTCTCGCTGATGTCGGGTTGGGGACAGGCCTATGTCTTCAACCGCTCGCGCCTCTTCTATCTGGCCAAGCAGATCCTGCACTGGGGCGCGCTCGGCGGTCTGCTCTGGATGTTTGGCGAAATCGGCATCCGTGACGCGCTGAACGCCGGTCAGTACAACATCCTGCAGATTTATCTGCTCACCTTCGCGGCCCTGACCGCCGGCCTCTACCTCGATGCCAAGCTGTTTTTCTTTGGGGCTTTCCTGCTCATTTCGGCCTATTCGCTGAGCGATGCCCAGCACTTCGACATTCTGGCCATCATCGGCGAGCACCTGGGCGTTTCCGACGCACAGAACAAGCCGGTCACCCTGCTGGCCATTCTCGCCACCCTGGGCTTTGTAGCCAGCGCCCTGATCCTCATGGCGATGCGCGGCGGCGCCCTGGCCAAGCGCAAATAGACCTGGAGGCAGAACGGCTCGCCCGCGCCGAAGGGTGCAGCGGCGAGCCGAGCCCCTCCCTCACGCCTCAAACCGCCCCGAAAACCTCACGCCGCGACTCGGTGCGCGAGGCCAGCACCTCATCGAGCGACATCAGCGGATAGTCCGGCTTGAACGACTGGGCCGCCTCGTAGAGCGCCGCCACCTTGTCCTCGCTCGACAGCCCCTTGAGATCGAGTTTGTCGAGATAGAAGAGTTCCAGCAGCTCGTTCCAGACCACCCCTTCCTTGAACTGGATCAGCGCATAGGTCTGCCCCTCGACCTCAAGCCGGGCATTGGCGCCAAGATTGTCGATAAAGAAGATGGGCTGGCAGCCTGGCGCCAGATCGCTTCCGAAGCGTGTAAGAAACTCGGGCAGCTCATCGACACTGGCAAAATTGCCCGCCACCATCAGCAGTTTCTCGGCATCGGCGAGCATCACGCACTGACGGATCACCGCCTTGGGCGGTGTGCGCTTGCCGGCCACAGCCTTCAACTCGCCTTCAAGCACCACGAATTCACCCCGAAAGGCCTCTGTCCCCGCCACCTTGGCGGCAGGGCCAAAAAGGGTGGTCAGCCAAAAACGCTCTTCTTCTTGATAGCGATCAAGCAACATCGCATTGGTCTCCGCATCGGCGATCAAAGAGGGTCAAATGAACCCGGTTACAGGCCCGCACGCGTCTTTAAAGCCACCATCAGCCCTGTTGCCTTTACGACAAAGACAGCCAAACCGAAAGACTAAGATGCTGTTTTGGTTATTAAATAAACCATAAAGCGGGCGGGCAGCCTGTATCAAAGCAAAACTCAAGCCATTATTTAGAGCTTGTTCGTCCCCATTGAACCCGCAGCACTCCCAGCATGTTCTATAGTGGTCAGTGATCCCCGGCCAGCCAGCGCACACCGATGGCTGACCTCACACTCCCCGACCGAGGTGCCGCATGCCCGACGTTCATCTCTATCTCTCACTCATCCCCCAGGCGCTCATCGCCTCCATGCTGGAGCCCGAGGAGTTCGGCGCCTATTACGCCGTGGGCACCAAGGTGCATGTCCAGGGCGAGGCCCTCTTCTTCGAGATCGATCCCGATTTTCGCAGCGCCGACTTTCCCTTTCACCTGATCCAGGAACGCTGTGTGCTCGATACCGAGGGGAAGCCGAAAAAATCACTCTATCTCTCCATCTATCGGGTGCTCTCGCGCATCCCCATCGCCGCGCTTGGCCCGCTCTATCTGGTCACCAATGACGGCAAGACGCTGGCGCTCCAGCGCGAGGAGTACGCGCCTCAGCCCGGCGGGCGGCTGCATCTCTATCAGGAGTTCTGTCCCATCACGCCCATGGTGGCGAGCCGGCTCGAACCCCATGAATTCAGCGATCTCATCACCAATCCCGACAACCCGGTGCATGTGCCGCGCATCGTCTTCTCCGAACTCGAACTCGGCGCCCTCGCCGAAAACCCCGAGAGCGGTGCGGTTGATGATCTGCCCTACCCCAACATCGAGCATCTGCGCGACGTGCTCATGGAACTGCACTCGCACACCTCCAAGCCGAGCAAACTGGTGCTCAAGCAGGTGAAGGCCGGGGTGCTCTATCGCATGGTGCGCGGCGGCTTCTACCTGGGCGATCAGGCCGATTTCGCCTTCTACCGCTTCCCTGATCACGCCACCCTGGAGGATCGCCATCGCAGCTGGTGGCGCTCGGCCCAGGTGGCGGCCTTCGAATGAGCCACGCCCCCGGATGTCTTCCAATTAGTGGACTTTACTCAGCACAAGGCAGACGCTCCCATGACTGAACTTCTCTTCTGGATCGCGCCGGTCGCGGCCATCATCGCCCTGATCTTCGCCGGGCGCTTCTATGGCGAGATGCTCGCCCAGGATCAGGGCAACGAGCGCATGCGCGAGATTGGCGCTCATGTGCGCCACGGCGCCATGGCCTACCTGCGCCAGCAGTACAAGCTCATGCTCCTGGTGTTCATCGTGCTCGCCGCGCTCTTCGCCTGGCTCGCCTATGGGCTCGATCTCCAGAGCACCTGGCTGCCGGCAACCTTCCTCTGCGGCGGCTTCTTCTCGGCCCTGGCGGGCTTTTTCGGCATGCAGACGGCCACCCGCGCCTCAACCCGCACGGCTGCCGCCGCACGCGACTCCCTGCCGCTCGCGCTGCGCATCGCCTTTCGCAGCGGCGCGGTCATGGGTCTGACCGTGGTCGGGCTGGGGCTTGGCAATATCGCCTTCTGGTTCGTGCTCGCCGATTGGCTGATGCCCGCCGGCACAGCGGGCGAAGGGGTGCGCATGGTGCTGGTCACCACCACGGTGCTCACCTTCGGCATGGGCGCCTCCATGCAGGCGCTCTTCGCGCGCGTGGGCGGCGGCATCTTCACCAAGGCCGCCGACGTGGGGGCCGATCTGGTCGGCAAGGTCGAGAGCGGCATCCCCGAGGACGATCCGCGTAACCCGGCGGTAATCGCCGACAATGTGGGCGACAACGTCGGCGATGTGGCCGGCATGGGCGCCGATCTCTTCGAGTCCTACTGCGGCTCCATCCTCGCTGCGGCGGCGCTTGGCGCGGCGGCCTGGGTGCAGGATCCGGCGCTTCAGGCCAAGGCCGTGGTGGCGCCCTTTGTCATCGCGGGGCTGGGCATCCTGCTCTCCATCCTCGGTGTCTATCTGGTCAAGACCCGCGAGGGCGCCGATCAGCGCGAGCTGCTCAAGGCGCTCTCGCGCGGCATCGACGCGAGCGCGGCCATGATCGTGCTGGTCTCGGCGCTCGCGCTCTGGCTGCTCGGCATTCCCAACCCTTGGGGCATCTGGGGCGCGGTTGTGACGGGGCTGATCACCGGTATCGTGGTGGGACGCGCCACCGAATACTCCACCTCGGCGAGCTTCCGCCCCACGCTGCGCATCGCCTCCCAGGCCGAGGGCGGTCCGGCCACCGCCATCATCGCGGGCATTGGCGTTGGCATGCTCTCGACCGCCATTCCGGTGCTGGCCGTGAGCGCCGGCACCCTGCTCGCCTATCTCTTCGCCAGCGGTTTCGATCCCAGCCAGATGAACCAGGGGCTCTATGGCGTCGCCATCGCCGCCGTGGGCATGCTCTCAACGCTTGGCATTACACTCGCGAGCGATGCCTATGGCCCCATTGCCGATAACGCGGGCGGCAATGCCGAGATGAGCGGCCTGGGCGCCGAGGTGCGCGCGCGCACCGATGCGCTCGATGCGCTCGGCAACACCACGGCGGCCACCGGCAAGGGTTTCGCCATTGGCTCAGCGGCGCTCACCGCGCTCGCGCTCATTGCCTCCTATATCGAGGTGATCCGCATCGAGCTGGTCAAAAGCGGCCAGACACTGCTCGACATCGGGCATGGCATCGAGATTGCCACCGCCGAGGCCAGCCTCGCCGACTTCATGGCCTTTTTTAACGTGACGCTGCTCAATCCGGCGGTGCTGGTGGGGCTCTTTACCGGGGCCATGGTGGCCTTCGTCTTCACCGGGCTCACGGTACAGGCGGTGGGGCGTGCAGCCACCCTCATGGTCGAGGAGGTACGGCGTCAGTTTCGCGAGGATCCGGGCATTCTTAAGGGCAGCTCGGAACCCGATTACGAGCGCTGCGTGGCCATTTCAACCAAAGGCGCGCAACGCGAGATGATCCTGCCGGCGCTCATCGCGGTGGCCGCGCCCGTGCTCATCGGACTGCTGCTTGGGGTGGCGGGTGTGATTGGGCTTCTGGTGGGTGGGCTGGCCAGCGGCTTCGCGCTCGCCATCTTTCTCTCGAACTCGGGCGGCGCCTGGGACAACGCCAAGAAATACATCGAGGCCGGTCATCACGGCGGCAAGAACTCGCGCGCGCATCGCGCCTCGGTCATCGGCGACACCGTGGGCGATCCCTTCAAGGACACCTCGGGGCCCAGCCTCAACATCCTGGTCAAGCTCATGAGCATCGTCGCCATCGTCATGGCCAGCACCAGCCTTGCCCACAGCCTGATGTAATCAGCGCCAGGCCCGGCCCATCGCGGGCCGGGCAGGATGGCGGTCTACACCGCTTCAATCGCGAGAGAGGTCTTGAGCGCCATCAGGCAGTCCAGGCCGCAACCTAGATATGGGTCGCGAGCGGCGCCTCGTGGGCCAGCGGCTCGCCCAGCTCCGTCCAGCTGAAGAGATTGAAGGCGCGGTGCCCGTTGTGATCGAGCACACGCAGATCGTCGCTTTCGGAAAAACCGTTCATCACCTTGTCGAAATGGCCGCCGTAGCGCTGCTGGGCCAGATCGAGCGGGATCTCATAGGCGAGGAACTTGGGAATCCCCTTGTTGTTGAGCCGTTCGAGCAGCTCGGGATTCTCCAGCGAGTCGTAGGAGGTCACGATGACGATGGGTCCGTTACCCGTGACAAGCAAAGCACACTTCATGACGTGGATTCCCCCAGTGTGATGCGCCGCGCGCGGCGGCTCGATGATGGGTCTAGTTGACAGCCCGGACTCTCCCGCATCCAGGCGCACCCGCCACCGATTCTAGCACTCGCATTGCGCCGTGCGGATGGAATCGGCACTCAGACCGCCAGCGCAAAGCCGCGCATCCTCAGGATCGGAACCCTTCTCTCAGGCGGCGCAAGCCTCGAACTGGAAGCGCGCACGGCGCTCGGGCGCCTGCCCCATAGCCTTGGCAAGCCAGGGCGGCATCCGCTCGGCGGCGATCAGGGTTGCAAGGTGCTCCATGCGCGCGCGCGCCGAGCCGCCGGCAGGATCCTTGATCGGCAGAACCCCGAGCTTGACCACCCGCGCCGCCGCCGGACCGCCAATGGAGGCAACATAGAGCAGCTGACAGTCGTCGATGAGACGCGCGCGGGCGCCGTTGCGATCCTCGTCCGGGTCTGGCGCCAGCACCTCGCGCGCGGCGATGAGACGCACCTCGCTCGCCGAGACCTGATAGATGAGAAAACGCTTGGCCGCCCCGAAGTGGCCATCGAGCTGCTCGCCGCTGTCTGAAGCGCAGGCCACGCGAATGGAGGCCGGCATCTCGCCCTCGGCATAGGTCTGAATGGGCGGGACGGGCTCGCCCGCCTCGGGCAGGTCGCCGTGCAGGATGGCCAGCGCCGATTTCAGGGCGTCGGCGTCAAGATCGGCCAGCTCGCCATTGGCCGCCTGGCGCAGATCGCGCATCTTGAGGCCGGCAAGACGCTCGGCGCTCAGGGGCAGCCCCAGACAGTCGGCAAGCACCCGCAGCAGGCGCGCGGGATCGGTGTCGGGCAGCACGCGTGCGGCCAGGCCGATACGCAGCGCGATCTCATCAGACAGGGGTCTGGTGCTGGTCATGTGAGGTTCTCCCCAGGCGGATTGATCAAAAAAGGCCGAAGCCGCGCCCGAGACAGGCGCCGATGGGCCTGTCGGGGCGCGGTCCGAGGCGCTTAGACGGGAATGATGCAGCCGTCTTCCATGCAGGCATCAACACACTGCGGCGAGCCTGGCTCGCCCTCGCCCTCACACTCCGAGCAGCTGTTGGGGTCGATGCGATAGACGCCTTTGTAGGCGCTGATCGAGTTGGTCGGACAGACAGATGAGCAGTCGCCACAGGCGGTGCAGAGTTCAGCCACGATTTGAAAGGCCATGGAATCGGTTCCTCGCGGTGAATTTAGTCATCCCCGCGCCGAAAGCGCAGGGTGGTCGGAAAGCTGGGAGGTGGACTGACCGGGTCGATGTACCAGCATGACCCATCGGTAAGCCTCACCTCGCCACCCCAGCTCTCGGCGGTATCGGTTTCCACCGACGCGATGGTCTCCTCCATGTCCTTCTTGGCGACATAGAAGAGCAGATCACCCGCATCGTTTCTGCGAATCATGACGTTGGGCATCGGGATCGGGCCTCGGTTGAGCGTAGCCGTCAGCCGCCAGCGACCAGCCAGATAGTCATTGGCTGATCGCTGGACGCTGGACGCTATCGAATCAGGTCATAGTTGAAGTCGGTCTTGCCCATCTCGCTGGTCTCCTCGTCGAGACGCTCCAGCACGGCATTGACCAGGGTGGTGAGGATGTACATGGCGCCCTCATAGCCCAGCGTGGTCATGCGATGCAGGTGATGACGATCAAAGATGGGGAAGCCGATGCGGATCAGTGGCACCTCGAACGCCTTGCCCTTGTGCAAGGTGTCGCGCTGGATGAACTTGCCGTAGCTGTTGCCGATCAGGAAATCAGGCTTGTCGGTAAAGCACAGCGAGCGCAGGTGCCAGAGATCGTGGCCGATATAGACCTGGCCGTTGGCGCCATAGGGCGACTCGGAGAGCACCTTTTCCACCGCCTTCTTCCAGCGCTTGTTGGCGTGGTGGCAGAGGATGTGGGTGGGCTCGGCGCCGAGCTCCAGCAGGAACTTGGTCATACCCAACACAAAATCGGCATCGCCATAGAGCGCGAAGGTCTTGCCATGCAGCCAGGTGTGGCTGTCGGTCATCATATCGACCAGACGACCGCGCTCCTTGGCGAGCGACTCGGGAATCTCCTTGCCGGTCAGCTCGGCAATCTTCATCAGGAAGTCGTCGGTCCACTCCAGCCCCATGGGGATGTTGAGCTCTGGAACCTCATGCTTCCAGGTCATCTGGGCATATTTCTTGGTTTTGGGAAGCTGCCAGGGCTGGAGCAAAATGGTGTTGATGGCGTTGGGTGCGTCCTTGACCTCGGCAATGGGCGTGCCGCCGTCGTACATGCGGTATTCGCCATCCGCCGGGGTATCAAGCACCTCGCTCGGATCGCACAGCAGGCTGTAGCCGACGCCCATCTCGCGCATCATGCGGTGCATGACACGATAATTGCCAAGATAGGTCTCGAAGCCCGGCACCAGATTGATCTTGCCGTTCGAGCCGACCACCTTGTCATCCATCGCATTCACGGTGAAATAGCGCTGAACGCCCTCGAACATATTGTCCCAGCCGGTGGTATGGCTGCCGACAAAGCTCGGGGTGTGCGCGAAGGGCACCGGGAATTCCTGCGGGATATGACCTTCCTTGCGCGCATTGCCAATGAAGGCATTGAGGTCATCGCCAATGACCTCGGCCATGCAGGTGGTCGAGACCGCGATGCACTCGGGCTTGTAGAGCGCAAGGGCGTTCTCAAGCCCGTCGAACATGTTCTTCTGACCGCCAAACACCGCCGCATCCTCGGTCATGGAATCCGAGACACAGGCCACGGGCTCCTTGAAATGGCGATTGAAATAGGTGCGGAAATAGGCCACGCAACCCTGCGAGCCATGCACATAGGGCAGGGTCTTCTCGAAGCCGAGCGCACAAAGCACCGCGCCGAGCGGCTGGCAGGCCTTGGCCGGATCAATGGTCAGGGCCTCGCGCTTGAAGTTCAGCTCCTGATATTCCTTGGTGGTGGTCCACTCAAAGACCTCTTCCACCCGATCAAGCGCGGGGGCCTCCTCGAATTCCGCGCGCTTCTTGGCAAAACTTTCGGCATAGTCCGCATCACAGAACAGCGGATAGCAGGGTTTGATCTTCTCGACAGTCTGGCTCATGAGTGTGCTCCCGCCGCGCCGCTCATTTGCGGACAACGACGTCAGGTAAGAAACGGGGATGGTGAGCGTTCGGGCTCTTCTAGCCGCCAGCCTCCAGCCGGGTTGCTGGCGGCTGGCCGCTGGCCGCTATTTCATCCAGGGCGCCTGCATCTTGCCCCAACAGGGATTGTTGATCGTCATATCCATGTCGCGTGCAAAGATGGCGAAACCGTCATAGCCGTGGTAAGGACCGGAATAGTCCCAGGAGTGCATCTGGCGGAAGGGGATGCCCATCTTCTGGAAGATGTATTTTTCCTTGATGCCCGACCCGATCAGATCCGGTTTGACCCGCTTGACGAATTCCTCGAACTCATAGCCAGTCACATCGTCATAGAGCAAGGTGGCCTCGCCCATTTCCTTGAGCGTGCGGTCGTAGTCGTCGTTATGCGCGAACTCATAACCCGTGCCGACCACCTCCATGCCCAGATCCTCGTAGGCGCCGATGACATGACGCGGACGCAGGCCACCGACATAGAGCATGACCCGCTTGCCTTCCAGGCGCGGACGGTATTTGGCGACCACCGCCTCGTATTCGGCCTGATATTTCTCGATCACCTTCTCGGTCTTGGCCTGAATGCTCTCATCGAAGAAGGAGGCAATCTTGCGCAGCGATTCAGCGATCTTGGTGGGACCGAAGAGGTTGTATTCCATCCATGGAATCCCGTATTTCTCTTCCATGTGACGCGTGATGTAGTTGATCGAACGATAGCAGTGCACCAGATTGAGCTTGACCTTGGGGGTCAACTCCATCTCGGAAAGGGTGCCATCGCCCGACCACATGGCCACCACGCGCAGCCCCATTTCCTCGAACAGAATGCGTGAGGACCAGGCATCGCCGCCGATGTTGTAATCGCCCAGAATGGCGACATCGTAGGGCGTCGATTCGAAGGACGTGTCGCCATCGCGGTTCGGAATAACCCAATCGCGAATGGCATCGTTCGCGATGTGGTGACCAAGCGACTGCGACACCCCACGGAAGCCCTCGCAGCGTACCGGCACGATGGGCTTTTCGAGTTCCTTGCCCTTCTTCTTGGACACCGCCTCGATGTCGTCGCCAATGAGACCAATGGGGCATTCGGACTGCACCGTCATGCCTTTCACCAGCGGGAACAGCTCGTTAATTTCGCTGATAAGCTTATCGAGCTTCTTGTCGCCGCCGAAGACGATATCCTTTTCCTGAAAATCAGAGGTGAAGTTCATGGTGCCGAAGGTATCGACACCGGTGTGACCGACGTAGTAATTACGCCGACCCGCGCGCGAATACTGGCCGCAACCCACCGGACCGTGCGAAATATGCACCATGTCCTTCACCGGACCCCAGACCACGCCGCGCGAACCGGCATAGGCACAACCGCGAATGGTCATGACCCCAGGCTGGGATTTACGGTTGGAAATAATGCACTTCTTGGATTGCTCCAACGCTGGATCATTCACCGCCAGATGCTTGGCGCGATCCTTTTTTGCCTTTTCAGGATAGACCGCAAGCACCTCTTCAATCAGGGCCTGGGCCTCTTCACGATTCATGGTTGTCATCGCCTGTTCTCCAGCCGTGCCGCCCATTCGCGGACTTCCGGCGTCGTAGGGTACGCACCGCGTACCGATCAGCTGATCTATTGGATAACGTTTTTGCGCATCCCATGCGGCGCGCAAGGCGCGCCTCGTCCCTTAGGCAGCCACTTCCTCGGCAGCGGTCTTGCCGACAAGACTCTCGTCCTCTTCCTCCAGGATGCCGAATTCCATCAGCAGATCTTCCAGATCATCCATGGAGATAGGCGTGGGCACCACGAACATCTTGTTATCGATGATCTTCTGGGCGAGCGCGCGGTATTCGTCGGCCTGCTTGGCCTTGGGATCGTATTCAATCACCGTCATGCGGCGAATTTCGGCGCGCTGCACGATATTGTCGCGCGGAACGAAATGGATCATCTGGGTGCCCAGACGACGCGCCAGCTCCATGATCAGCTCATCCTCGCGCGCCGTGTTGCGGCTGTTGCAGATGAGTCCGGCAAGGCGCACGCTGCCGGAGCTTGCGTATTTCACGATACCCTTGGCGATATTGTTGGCGGCGTACATGGCCATCATCTCGCCCGAGCAGACGATGTAGATTTCCTGCGCCTTGTTTTCGCGAATCGGCATGGCAAAGCCGCCGCAGACCACGTCGCCGAGCACGTCGTAGAAAACGAAATCGAGATCCTCTTCGTAAGCGCCTTCCTCTTCCAGGAAGTTGATGGCGGTGATCACACCACGCCCGGCGCAGCCCACGCCCGGCTCGGGACCGCCGGACTCGACGCACTTGATGCCGCCGTAGCCCACCTTGAGCACATCCTCCAGCTCCAGATCCTCGACCGAGCCGGCGTCGGCGGCCATCTGCATGATGGTTTCCTGCGCCTTGGAGTGCAGGATGAGGCGGGTGGAGTCGGCCTTGGGATCACAGCCGACGATCATGACCTTCTTGCCCGCCTCGGCGAGGCCGGCAACCAGATTCTGCGTGGTGGTGGACTTGCCGATACCGCCCTTACCGTAAATAGCGCATTGACGCATTGCCATGATTGGGGTCTCCTCTTGGCTTGCTGTTACACACGCGGAACGAAATGTCGCGCTCAACAGCCTTTCAGCAATGGCCGTGCCAAAACTGAAAATCGAGACAACCCCTTGTTTTCAATCGAGAGATAGAGCCCTCGCCCAGATCGGGGGCTTCGTCGCATCCCCGACAAAGACCGCGAAGCTGTATGGAGCCCGACAGAGCATCCCCCAAACCAGAGCCGCCGCCGCCCAGCCTTCCAGCCGCCGCGCGTCTGCCGCTCAACCGCTGCAACCTGCCGGCGGTCATCCTCGGCAGCCTGACCTACCAGCGCCACCCGGTCGCGCTCGAACTCGACGGCATCGGCGACCTGCATGCCGACTTCTTGCGCGCGCTCGATGCGCTCGATGCGCCGGAGGAGCGCGCGCGCCTGTTCACCGATCACATGCGCGCGCACTTTCTGCTCGACACACCGGAAGCAGCGGGACTGACTCCGGGGCGCGCACGCCGTTCGCGCGCCAAGGCCACCTATTTGCGGCTGGTGCGGGGCTGGTCGTTCGATTCGGATGGACGCGAGGGGGCGGTGCTCAAGCGCTGGGTGGAAAGCCGCTTCGGGCTGCTTGCCCGACACCACGGCGGCCCCCTGCATGGACGCGCGAGCGAGGCCTACGAGCGCTATGTTGCGGAGGGCACGCGCGGGCTCTATGCCACCAACGCGCTCGAATCGCAGCTCGATCTGCTCTACACCTACGCCCAATACGAACTGGCGCGCCAGCATCCGGGCCTGACGCATCTGCGGCTCTATCGCGGCATCAACCGCATCGACGCGCACGAGGTGCTCGAACAGCGCGATCAACGCCGCTACCGGGTGCTCTTCAACAATCTCAACAGCTTCACCGGCACGCGCGAGCGCGCCGATGAGTTCGGCGATGACATTCTCGAAGCGGACATCCCCCTGCCGAAGATCTTTTTCCACTCGCGACTGCTGCCGGGCATGCTCCGGGGCGAGGATGAATACGTGGTGATTGGCGGGGTTTACGAGGTGCGGATCACGGCCTTTTGAGCAAGGAACACCAAAAACCGGACAGGCGCTGGGTCGAGTTCAGTCGTAGCACTCGTCTTTCCAGCGACGCAGCGCGGCGAAAACCTCAGCGGGGGTCTTGAGGGGATGGCCGGCGAAGCGTTCGGCGGCGGCGATGACGTTGGGCTCGGCGGTGCGCAGAAAAGGATTGGTGGCGAGTTCCAGATCGAGACGCGAGGGGATGGTGGGCAGCCCCTGGTCGCGACGCTCTTGATCCTTGGCCAGACGCTCGGCTAGGGCGCGGCTCTCGGGCTCGACCCAGCGCGCGAACCCCAGATTCGCCAGGGTGTATTCGTGCGCGCAATAGCACAGCGTCTCGCCCGGCAGGGCGGCAAGACGGGCGAGCGAGGCGGCCAGCTGCTCGACGGTTCCGTCGAACACCCGCCCGCAGCCCGCGCCAAAGAGGGTATCGCCGCAGAACAGCGCGCCCGCGCCCAGATAGGCGATATGGGTCGAGGTATGGCCCGGCAGCGCCAGCACCTGAAACAGGGTTTCGAGCCCGGCAGGCCGCAGTCGCTCGCCCTCGCCCACCGGATCGGTCACGCCGGGGATGCGCTCATCGGCGGGGCCATGGACGCGCAGCTCGGGATTGGCCGCGCGCAGCTCCTCCACGGCCCCGATATGGTCAGCGTGATGATGGGTCAGGAGCACGGCGCTCAGGGTCACGCCCTCCAGGGCCAGATGCTCCAGCACCGGCTCGGCCTCGCCAGGATCGACCACAACGGCGCTTGGGCCGCCGTCGGTCAGAAGCCAGATGTAGTTATCGGAAAGTGCCTCGATGGGACGCACCACGAGCATTGCCCTGCCCTCCTGTCGCGACCTTTATAGACCAATCACAGATGGATTTTTCGGTGAGGGCTGGGGGATAGACGCGGGGGTGTCAGCGGCAGGGATGCCGCTGTCAAGCCTCCAGGAATGGATTCACGTCCGTCCCCCGTGGCCATCACCCAGCCCGGAGCACATCAGGAAAACCGAAAAACTGATGTGCGATGCGCATATCAATTCAAGCGCCTTGCGCCGCCGCGCCTGGATGCCGCTCGCCGGGCTGGCCCAGCGCGGCGCGCAGCGAGGCGCTGATGCCGGCCACATCCAGGCCACACTCGGCGAGCTGCTGGGCGTGCTCGGCGTGCTCGATGTAGCGATCAGGCAGGCCCAGGTGCAGCAGACGCACGCTGACACCCTCGGCGGCGAGCAGCTCGGACACCGCGCTGCCCGCGCCGCCGGCGATGGCGTTTTCCTCCAGCGTGACCAGCAGCCCATGGGTGCGCGCCAGACGCAGGATCAGGTCGCGATCCAGCGGCTTGACGAAGCGCATGTTGGCCAGGCTGGCATCGAAGGTCTCGGCCACGGCGCGCGCGGGAGTGACCAGGCTGCCGAAGGCGAGCAGCGCCACCTCGCGCCCCTCACGCAGCAGCTCGCCGCGCCCGATGGGCAGCGCGGGGGCATCGCGATCAACCGCAACCCCTGGCCCGGTGCCACGCGGATAGCGCACCATGGCCGGCCCTGGGTACTCATAGGCGGTGCGCAGCATCCGGCGGCATTCGTTCTCGTCAGCGGGGGCGAGAATGAGCAGGTTGGTGAGCGGTCGCGAGAAACTCAGGTCGAAACTGCCGGCATGGGTCGCGCCATCGGGGCCGACCAGCCCGGCGCGATCCACCGCCAGGGTCACATCGAGATTCTGCAAGCAGACATCATGCACCAGCTGGTCATAGGCGCGCTGCAGAAAACTCGAATAGATGGCCACCACGGGCTTGAGGCCCTCGCAGGCCATGCCGGCGGCGAGCGTGACCGCGTGCTGCTCGGCAATGCCGACATCGAAATAGCGATCAGGGAAACGGCGTGAGAAGGCGCTGAGGCCCGAGCCCTCGCACATGGCCGGGGTGATGCCAATCAGACGCACATCGCGCTCGGCGGCATCGCACAGCCAGTCGCCGAACACCTGGGTGTAGCTCGGCCCCTTACCCTTGCCCTTGCGCAGCTCGCCGGTGTGCCGGTCAAAGGGCGTGACCCCATGGAAGGCCACCGGCTGACCCTCGGCAGGCTCGTAACCGCGACCCTTTTTGGTCACCACATGCAGCAGACGCTGTCCCGGCATGTCCTTCACATTGCGCAGTGTCTTGATGACCGAGTGCATGTCGTGGCCATCAATAGGGCCAATGTAGTTGAAACCCAGCTCCTCGAAGAGGGTGCTCGGCATCACCATGCCCTTCATGTGTTCTTCCCAGCGCCCGACCAGTTCGCGCAGCTGCGGCATGGCGCGCAGCGCACTCTTGCTGCCCTCGCGTACGCTGGTATAGATCTTGCCGGAGAGCAGGCGCGCGAGATGGTTGCTGATGGCGCCCACCGGAGGCGAGATCGACATCTCGTTGTCGTTGAGAATCACCGTCAGATCCACGTCCATGGAGCCGGCATGATTGAGCGCCTCGAAGGCCATGCCCGCGCCGAGCGCGCCATCGCCGATGATGGCGATGACCTGACGCCGCTCGCCGCGTTGCCGCGCGGCCAGCGCCATGCCGAGCGCGGCGCTGATCGAGGTGCTGGAGTGCCCCACGCCAAAGGTGTCGTAGGGGCTTTCCGAGCGCTTGGGGAAGCCCGAGAGCCCGCCCTGCTGGCGCATGGTCGGCATCCGATCACGCCGCCCGGTGAGAATCTTGTGCGGATAGGCCTGATGACCCACGTCCCACACCAGTCGGTCCTCGGGGGTATCGAAGACGTAATGCAGCCCGATCGTCAACTCCACCACCCCGAGACCGGCGGCCAGATGTCCGCCGGTACGCGAGACGGTGTCGATGAGATAGGTGCGCAGCTCGCGCGCCAGCTCCGGAAGCTGAGTCTCGGCCAGGGCGCGCAAATCGTCAGGGGAGTCGATCGAGGCAAGCAGCGGAAGACGGTGCGGCACAAGACCGGAATCGCTCAGGGTGCTGTCGGGCATGATGTCGTATCTATAGGCTTGGCAAGAGGGATAGTCTAGTCGAATCGGGGATGCGCTGCCCAATGGCCGGGCATGTCACTCCAGGCAGGCGCGCACGCAGGCGGGAGCGGCGATGCGTGCGGCCTCCTCGATGACAAAGGCGCGAAAGGCCTGGGCCGCAGGCGAGAGGCGCTTGCCCTGGCGCGTGACCAGATGCCACTGGCGCCGGTCGGGAAAGCCCTCGACATCGAGCGTCACCAGACGTCCGGTTTCGAGCTCCAGCTCGATGGTGTGCAACGACACCACTCCAAGCCCCAGCCCCGAGCGCACCGCCTGCTTGACCGCTTCGTTGCGGGTCATCTGCATCCCCTGACGAATGCTCAGACCATGCTCGCTGAAAAAGCGTTCCATGGCCTGACGGGTGCCCGAACCCGGCTCGCGCATGACAAAGACCTCCTCGGCGAGACGCACGAGCGCAATGCGCTGCCCGCCCGCCAGAGGGTGATCGGGCGGGGCGATGACCACCAGCGGGTTCTCCATGAAGGGTGTGGCCTCGACCTCGACATCGCTCGGCGGCTGCCCCATGAGCACCAGATCGACCGCATTGGCATCGAGCAGCTGCACCAGGGTCTCGCGGTTGGTGACATCGAGCGTGAGCCGGATGCCCGGATAGCGCTGCTGAAAGACCGCGAGCAGGCGCGGGGCGAAATAGTTGACCGTGCTCGCCACCGCCACCTGCAAGTGGCCGCGATTGACCCCGCGCAGCGACTCCAGCACCTCCTCCATCTCGACCAGCGAGCGATTGATCTGGCGACTGTAGTGATAGAGCTCGCGCCCGGCCTCGGTCAGCACGATGCGCTTGCCAAGACGCTCGAAGAGCGCTAGCCCCGCCTCGTCCTCAAGCTGGCGCACCTGCATCGACACCGCCGGCTGACTCAGATGCAGCTCCTCGGCGGCGCGCGTATAGCTCAACAGACGGGCCACCGCCTCGAACACACGCAACTGTCTAAGAGAGACGTTCACCCTTGCCTACCCGATCCGAACCAGGCGATCCGGTCCTGCCAGCCATCCGATAAACGATAAGCTATAGGTTATATTTAACATAAGCAATATTTAGTAGAAATTATGTGGTCATTCACCAATAATCCTGTCCCAGGTTCCAAGGCACTCTCGCCAACCGAACCACCGAACTCCCGGCCACCGCATCGCGAGCGGCCTCACAACCAGCGCATCCCTTCGTGGAGGACAGAGCATGGCGAAGACCTACAACGCGGGCGTGAAAGAGTACCGCGAAACCTATTGGGATCCGAACTACAGCCCCAAGGACACCGACATCCTGGCCTGCTTCAAGATCACCCCGCAGCCGGGCGTACCGCGTGAAGAGGCCGCCGCTGCGGTGGCCGCCGAGTCTTCGACCGGCACCTGGACCACTGTCTGGACCGACCTGCTCACCGATCTCGACCACTACAAGGGCCGCGCCTACGCCATCGAGGACGTACCCGGCGACGATGAGCGCTTCTATGCCTTCATCGCCTACCCCATCGACCTCTTCGAGGAAGGCTCGGTCGTCAACGTCTTCACCTCGCTGGTCGGCAACGTCTTCGGCTTCAAGGCGGTGCGCGGTCTGCGTCTCGAAGACGTGCGCTTCCCCATCGCCTATGTCATGACCTGCAACGGCCCGCCGCACGGCATCCAGGTCGAGCGCGACATCATGAACAAGTACGGTCGCCCGATGCTCGGCTGCACCATCAAGCCCAAGCTCGGCCTCTCGGCCAAGAACTACGGGCGCGCGGTCTATGAGTGTCTGCGCGGCGGTCTCGACTTCACCAAGGACGACGAGAACGTCAACTCGCAGCCCTTCATGCGCTGGCGTCAGCGCTTCGACTTCGTGATGGAGGCCATCGACAAGGCCGAGCGCGAGACCGGCGAGCGCAAGGGCCACTATCTGAACGTGACCGCGCCGACCCCGGAAGAGATGTACAAGCGTGCCGAGTACGCCAAGGAGATTGGCGCGCCCATCATCATGCACGACTACATCACCGGCGGCTTCTGCGCCAACACCGGTCTGGCCCAG
>JAFGTZ010000107.1 GCA_016938795.1 Chromatiaceae bacterium
CTCGCGCGGCTCGGGTGCGGGCGCGGCGGGTAGCCCGCCATCCTCGGCGGCGGCCTCGGCGCGCGGCAGCAGCACATGGAAGATGCTGCCCTTGCCGTATTCGCTCTCCACCCAGATGCGCCCGCCGTGCGCCTGCACGATGCCCTGCACGATGGAGAGCCCAAGCCCGGTGCCGCCGGCGAGAAATTCATTCTTGCCGGTGCGGTGCTTGGTGATGTCGCCGAGCGTCGAGAAACGCTTGAAGAGCTTGCCGATGTCCTCCTCGCGGATGCCGATGCCGGTATCGCGCACGGCCAGATGCACGCCCTCCTCCTCGTTCCAGGCATGGATGCGGATCTGCCCGTTGTCGGGGGTGTATTTGATGGCGTTGCCGAGCAGATTGATCACCACTTGGGCGATGCGGTCGCGATCACCGTTGATCCAGGGCAGATCCTCGGGCAGATCCAGGCTCAGCAGATGGCCGCGACTGGCCACATAGGGCTGTTGCTCATCGGCAATCTCGCGCACCACCCGCGCCAGATCCATGGGCGCCTGTTCGAGCACCAGCTTGTTTTCCTCAATGCGCGAGACATCGAGCAGCTCGGTGACGATGCGCGCGAGTCGCGTAGCGTTGCGCGAGACGGTATCGAGCATGCGCCGTTGGTCGGCGCTTACCTCGCCGCCCTTGCCCTCGCGAATCAGGTCCACATAGCCCTGAATGGCGATGAGCGGGGTGCGCAGCTCGTGCGAGGCCATGGAGATGAAGCGCGACTTGAGCTGGTCGAGCTGGGTGAGTTCCTGGTTGGCGCGCTCGATCTCGTCGAGCTTGGCCTGAAGGTCGCTTGCCATCTGGTTGAAGGTGCCGGCGAGCGCCTCGATCTCGTCGCCCGAGCGCAGCTCGATGCGATGTCCGAGTTCACCCGAACCGAGCCGCCGCGCGCCCTCGGTCAGCGCCCGGATAGGCCGCGAAATGGGCCGCGCGAGCAGCAGCGCAAGCGGCACCAGGGCGAGCAGAATGCCGCCGAGCAGCCAGAGAAAGGTTTGCAGCAGATCGCGCGTGCGCTCGGCGATCATGGCGGCGGTTTGCTCGCGGTTGCGCTCGATCTTCTGGTTGGTGAGCAGCGCCGGGGCAATCACCTCGGCCACCGGCACCACGATGCCCACGCTCCAGCCGGTGACGGGGATGGGATGATAGGCCATGAAATACTCGCGCCCGTCGTTCAGGTCCACATAGGTGGTCAGCCCCTGATCGCCCGCGCCCATGCGGGCGATGATGCGCTGAAAGTCGGCATCGCGAATCTCGGCCAACTCATGCACAAAGGCCTCGTTCTCTTTGAAACTGCCCTCGAAACTGCCGTGAAACTGGAGAAAGTCGGCGGCGCGCTCAGGGAAGGCGATGGCCTGGCCGCGCTCGGACATGAGAAAGGCGAAGCCCGTCTGCTCGACCTGCAGGCCGATGATGCCCTCGACGATGCGCTTGAGCGTGATGTCGATGCCCACCACCGCCTTGAGCGCCTCGGCGTCATAAACCGGCGCGATGCTCGACACCATCCAGCCGAGACCGGCCGGATCCCAGTAGAGCTCGGTCCACTCGGGGCCACGGTCGGGGTTGTGCTCAGCATCGGCCAGATAGAAGAAATCGAAGGCGGTCACATCGGGCAGATGCTTGAACTGCTCGGTGGCGTCCACCCAGTGGAATTCGCCATCCACGAAGGGCATGCCGCGCGAGAGCTGGCTTGCGGTGTTGATGTAGAGCTGCACCGCGTAGGGATTGGTGGCCGCCACGCTGTTGAAGAGGATGTCCATGTACTCGGTCAGCTCGATCTCGCGCTGGGTCTCGGCGCTCACCCCGCCGCTTGCGTCGAGACCATCGCCAAAGACGCCGAGCCAGGAATTGCGGCTCGGCTGGCGGCTGCCATACATGGCGTTCTCGGGCGCGGGCTCGTACTGGCTCGGCAGCGCATAGCGCCCAAGCGTCTCGGCATGGCTATAGAGATAGGCGGCAAAATCGGCGAGCTTCAGGGTATCGGCCTGCACCCGGCGCAAAATCTCGTCGATGTCGCCAGCATGGCGCTCGGTGAGCGTGAGCAGGCGGGTTTCGAGTTCGGCCGAGAGCGCCGCGCTGCTGTCCGACATGGCCACTTCGGCCACCTCGCGGTTGGCCTCGGCGGCAATCTCGCTGATGTTGAGCGTACTGCGATACCCCACCCAGCCCAGAACCAGCAGCGGCACGCTGGTCGTCAGCATCAGCAGGATGAGGAGCTTGCTTCGAATGGGCAGCTTCACGACGACAATTTCCAGGTACGGATCAGGCCGGTCATCATAGCACCGGGCCGCGCCAAGATTCGCGCCCTGCAAGCGTGACAGACGCCGCCCAGAGTGGTCCCGCAGAGTGACCCCGCAGGATCTCGGGTTGCCGAGCGGCGCGCCGCCTGAGAGAGTAGGGCCATCCGGCATTGCATGCCATCACCCCCAGAGTCTCGCCACGCATGAGTCGATCCAGCCGCGCCGTCGCGCCACCCCGGCCCCACCAACCAGGCGAACCCCTGCTGATTGATCGTTTCGGGCGACGCATTACCTATGTGCGCCTCTCCATCACCGACCGCTGCGATCTGCGCTGTCTCTACTGCATGCCCGAGCGGATGCGCTTTCTGCCGCGCGAGCAGCTGCTCACGCTCGAAGAAATGGCGCGCCTCGGGCGCTGCTTCAGCGAGCTGGGCGTGAGCCGGCTGCGTGTGACCGGCGGCGAGCCGCTAATGCGGCGCAACGCGCTCTGGCTGTTTCGCGCACTCGGCGCCCTGCCCGGCCTGCGCGATCTGAGCCTCACCACCAACGCCACCCAGCTCGCCGCCCAGGCCGAGGCGCTGCGCGAGGCGGGCGTCACCCGCGTCAACATCAGTCTCGACTCGCTGCACCCCGAGCGCTTTCGCGCCCTCACCCGTCATGGCGAACTGGAGCGCACCCTGCAGGGCATCGAGGCCGCGCGCCGCGCGGGCTTCGCGCGCATCAAGCTCAACAGCGTCATGCTGCGCGGCCACAATGACGA
>JAFGTZ010000108.1 GCA_016938795.1 Chromatiaceae bacterium
AGGGAGGAGCATGAGCGCCTTATTGCTCGACCTCGATGATCTTCACCACATCCTCGTTGGGATCGATCTTGGCGTTGTTGCGCATCTCGGCGATGCGTTCGGCGATCTGCTGGCGCTTGACCAGGTTGGTGATCTGGGGTTTGGCGTCCTCGAAGCTGGGCGGGGTGGGGGAGCGGGTTTCTTCAAGCTCGATGATGTGCCAGCCGAACTGGGTCTGAACCGGGCTCTTGGTGTAGGTGCCGGGTTTGAGCGCGGCCACTGCCTCGGCGAAGGGCGGCACCATCTTGCCGGCGTCGAACCAGTCGAGGTCGCCGCCGTTCTTGCCGGTGGGGCCGAGTGAATGCTCGCGCGCGAGTTCGGCGAAGTCGGCGCCCTTGTCGAGCTGTTTGATGAGCTTTTTGGCTTCGGCTTCATCCTTCACCAGGATGTGGCGCGCCTTGTATTCGGTGCGCTCGGCGGCCTGGGCCACAAGCTGATCGTAGGTCTCGCGCAGCTCCTTCTCGCTCGGCTCCAGCTCTTCGGCCATGAGGGTCAGGGCGGCGCTGGAGAGCACCTTGATGCGTTGCAGCTCAAGCGCGGCCTGCACCTCGCGGCTGCCTTCCAGATTGCGCTTGGCGGCCTCTTGCGAGGTCACCACCAGGTTCATGAACTCGTCGAAGATGCGCTCCTGCGCCTCGGGGCTGTTGCCGCCTGGGGTTTGCTGGAGGCGCTCCAGATAGAACTGGCGGAAGACATCGAGCCGATAGTCGGTGCCGTTGACTGTGGCGATCAGGGTCTCGGGCGAGGTGGTTGTATCTTCGGCCAGCACGAGGCCGCCACTGGTTGCGAGCAGTGCGCAGAGCAGGAGCGAAAGCGGTGTTTTCTTCATGAAGCGAGTCCTGATGATGGAATGGATGGGACGGAAAGCTGTTGGATCGACAGCCGTGCCAAGTGTTCCCGGGCAGTCCTCAGGGCGCGGGAAAGACCTGCTTGAAGGGCTTGACCTCGACGCCTTGATAAACCCCGGCGGCCTGATAGGGATCGGCCTCGGCCCAGGCGCGGGCGGTGTCGAGATCGCTGAATTCGGCGACGATGAGCGAGCCGCTGAATCCGGCCGCGCCCGGATCCGGGCTGTCGATGGCTGGATGCGGGCCGGCGAGGATGAGACGGCCCTCGTCCTGGAGCGCCTGAAGGCGCGCGAGATGGGCGGGACGCGCACCAAGACGCGCATTCAGGCTGTCGGGCGCGTCGGTGGCGAGAATGGCGTAGAGCACCTTAGCGGGCCTCCTGTGGGTCGGGTTCGTCCTCCATGTGGCGCGCGAGATAAACCGCCTGGCCAATCACGAAGAGCAGGGTCAGGCCCATCATACCGAAGAGCTTGAAGTTCACCCAAATGCCTTCGCTGGCGCGCGCGCGCTCGCACAGTTCCAGGGTGGCCCCGCTGAAGAGGCTGGCGCATTGGTTGAGATCGACACCGGGGAGCGCACTGGCGGCGAGCAGGGCCTGATGGGCGCTGAAATAGCCGCTGGCCACATAGACGACAAAGAGGTTGATGGCGCCGAGGAGCAGGAAAAATCCGCCCCAGAGCAGATTGAGCCGGCGCCAGATCGGGGGCTCGACTCGCACGGCGCCGCCAAGCATGCGTTCGGCCAGGGTGCGTTGCCCGATGAATTGGGTGGCGAGAAAGGCCCCGGCAAAGAGCCAGTTGACCAGGGTTGGCTTCCACATCACAAAGATGGGATCGCGCAGCGCGATGGTGAGGCCGCCGAGCACCACCAGCAGCCCCAGGGTCACGAGCGGCAGGGTCTCGACGCGCCGCTGCCTGATCCAGCTCCAGCCGATCTGCGCCGCCGATGCCGCGATGGCAACCCCGGTGGCGACATAGATGCCGGCGAGCTTGTAGGCGATGAAAAAGAGCAGCACGGGCAGAAAGTCGATGAGCAGCTTCAAATGGAACTCCGCTGAAAGGGGTGTCGAGGCGCTCAAGCATAAAACCAAACCGCGCCCAGTTCGAGGCTGCATCACTGTCGGCTCGCTGCTGAATGATGCGACCTTCGGGTGGCGCCTTGTTATAGTCACGACTCCAGATCTCTTGCACATCCGTCGACAGGGGGGAGACGTATGGAGTTGATTGAACATTGGGTGGGCGTTGTCAATGGCGTCGTCTGGGGGCCGGCCATGCTGGTGCTTATTCTTGGCACGGGCCTCTTTTTGTTGCTGGGGCTGCGCTTCATGCCCTGGCTGCGTCTGGGCTATGGCTTTCGGATGCTCTGGGCGGGGCGGCGCGCCAAGGGCGAGGGTGATATCACGCCCTTTAATGCACTCATGACCTCGCTCTCGGCCACCGTGGGCACCGGCAATATCGCCGGGGTGGGCACGGCCATTGCCATCGGCGGGCCGGGGGCGCTTTTCTGGATGTGGTGTACGGCGCTGGTCGGCATGGCCACCAAGTATGCCGAAGGGGTGCTGGCGGTGCGCTATCGCGAGGTGGATGCGCGCGGGAGCCATGTGGGCGGCCCCATGTATTACATCAAGAATGGTCTGGGCGGGCGCTGGGTCTGGCTGGGCACGGCCTTTGCGATCTTTGGGGCCATGGCAGGTTTTGGCATTGGCAACATGGTGCAGGCCAACTCGGTGGCCGATGCGCTACAGACCAAGTTCGCGTTGCCCAAGGTGTGGGTCGGTGGGGCTATGGCCCTGTTGGTGGCGCTGGTGCTGATCGGCGGCATTCGCTGGATTGCTCGGGTGGCAGGTAAGCTGGTGCCCTTCATGGCGCTGGCCTATGTGGGCGGCGGTCTGGTGGTGCTGGGGCTCAATCTGGAGGCCTTGCCTCAGGCGCTGAGCGAGATTGTTCGCCAGGCCTTCGCGCCCACGGCGGCAGTGGGCGGTTTTGCGGGCGCGAGCCTCATGATGGCCATTCAGATGGGCGTGGCGCGCGGGATTTTCTCGAACGAGGCGGGGCTTGGCAGCGCGCCCATCGCCCATGCCGCTGCCGAAAACGACAGCCCCGTTGAGCAGGGCACCATTGCCATGCTCGGTACCTTTATCGATACCCTGGTGATCTGTACCGTCACCGGCCTGGTCATCATGGTCAGCGGCGTCTGGACCAGTGGCGAGACTGGCGCCGGGCTCTCGACCCTGGCCTTCGCCAGCGCCCTGCCGGGCGTAGGCGGTTATGTGGTGGCGCTGGGGCTGGCGCTCTTTGCCTTCACGACCATTCTGGGCTGGAGCGTCTATGGTGAGCGCTGTGTGGAATATCTCTTTGGGGTGAGGGCCATCCTGCCCTTTCGGTTGCTCTGGGTGGCGGCCATTCCGGTGGGCGCGCTGGTGCAGCTGGAGTTTGTCTGGCTGGTGGCCGATACGCTGAACGCGCTCATGGCAGTGCCGAATCTGATCGCGCTGTTGCTGCTCTCGCCTGTGGTATTCGCCCTCACGCGCGCACATTTCGAGTCTGTGCGGGGGGTGGCCGAGGAGGCGGCCTGAGAGGCGTGCTCGCGCGTCCGCGATGGACGCGCGAGCGCCGCGTCAGTCGGCCTTGGAGCCGCCGAGACAGGGCGGTGATTTGGGCAGGGTGCCGCCGCGCTCGGCCCATTCCTCGGGTGTCCAGGTGTGCTGGCTGAGCGCGTGCAGTCCGCTTTGAAATTCCTCTTGCAGCAGCTGATTGACCAGTCGGTGGCGCTCAATCAGCGAGCTTGTGCCAAAGGCTTCGCTCACCACCAGCACCTTGTAGTGCGATTCGGCGCCCGCGCCCGTGGCGTGCATGTAGCTCTCATCGACCACGTCGAGATGCACAGGGGCGAGGCTGTCCTTGAGACGGGCTTCAATGCGTTCTTTGCGGTTCATCTGGGGCTCCGGTTGCTCGGCGTGGACGAGATGGTCGAGGGGTTGTCGCTTGGGGCTTCGCCCGCGATCTCGATGGATTCGGTGACGAAGAGCGCGTGCGCTGTTTGCAGCACGGCGGTAAGTGCGAGTTCAAGGTTGGGCTCGGCGAGGCTGTCGCGCTCCAGTCCCTCGGTGCGTCCGAACAGTGCGAGGCGCAGATCCTCGGTGGTGCGTGTCTGAAGGCGCAGATCGTTCAGCAGATGGCCGAACTCGCTTGGCGTGGGGGCGGTGTTGAGCGCGCGAAAGAGCGTGCCAAGGGCCTCGAAGAGCGGGCGGGCATCCTCATCAAGCCCGAAGTCTTGAGGCCGGTAGACAATCTGCTTGTGCGAGCGGCGACTGATCCAGACGCGAAAACTTTCCTTGTGCAGGGCGTGATAGAGCGGATCTTCCGAGATCAGAAAGACCAGCAGGTGGTAAGGGTTGGCATAGTAGTGCCCATCACGCACCTCCCAGCGGCAGCTGCTGATGAGGCGATGGATGCGGATGTGCTCGCGAAAGTCGGCGCAGTGCAGCTGATCGAGAATGAGCACCGTGGTTTCGCCCTCGCTCTGGGCGCAGGCCTCGCTGACGATGCGGTCGAGCGGCTCGATGGGCGGGTCTTCACGCCCAAGTTCATCGCGGCTTGGCGGCAGGATAACGTCAGGGAGCGGCGGGTGCTGATCGCTGAAGTCGTGATAGAGAATGTGGGGAATGCGCAAGGCGCGCGCGAGCGCGGTGGCAAAGGCGGTCTTGCGCCGTTCGCCTTCACCGACGATGTTGAGTGCGCGCACGCCTCGGGTTTCGGTGTTGAAGAGACAGCGAACCGTGAAGTCGTAGTCTTCGTTCGACTCGAATCCCTCTTCGGCCAGGCGTTCGCGCAGGGTGCTCATGGGCGTGTTCGGGTTATGGCTGGAGGCGGCCGTTGTGTTCGACAAGTTGCTTGATGTTGCTCACGATGCGCCCGGCTCCCTCCGTGACAGCATGGCGAATGAGTCGCTCGAAGGGGCGCATGAAGAATTCCAGGCGTCTGAGCTCAAAGGTAAAGTGTAGCCGGGTTGTGCGATCGAGGGGTTCCAGACGATAGCGGATGAAGTAGGGGGCGGTGAGGCCCTCGAATTCAATACGCTCAGCTGGATCGAAGGCGATGACGTGAAAGGTGGACTCGGTGCGGCGTCCGTGATCGACGCGCACCTGGCGACCCAGGGTTCCAATGCGGATGGGGCCGTCCGAGAGGGTCTCAAGCTCGATGACCTCGGGCGACCAGCGGGGATAGTTGTCGAAGAAATCGACGGCGATAAAGTTGAAGAGCTGCTCGGGTGAAGAGCGTACGAGAGTGCTCGTCTCTGCCTTGACCATGGTGCGGCCTGTCTGCTCAGCGGTGGAGACGGATGCATGCCGGCATGGCGGTGCATCCGTCGTAGTCAGCCACTGATTTGGCGGCGAGACCGCCCCGATCCAAGGCCGGAGCTGGAATCTAGCGTGACTGAAGAAGACCGAGCAGGTCGGGGCGGTTGAGTTCGCGCGCCCAGTCGGCGGCCGTGCGCCCCTGATCGTCCTTGAGGGTGCGATCGGCGCCATGGCGCAGCAGCGTCTCGACGCTGGCCTGGTGGCCCTGATTGATTGCCCAGATAAGGGCCGTCCAGCGATGGGTGAGTTCCTGATGGTCGATCATGGCGCCGTGCTGGAGCAGCAGATCGACGATGTCGGCGTGATTGTTGGAGGCGGCGAGCATCATGGCGGTGTAGCCGCCCTTGTCCTGGGCGTCAACCTCGGCGCCGGCGGCGAGCAGACGCTCGACAACCTCGCGATGGCCGTTGAGTGCGGCCTTCATGAGCGGCGTCCAGTCGCAGCTGTCGCGCACATCGGGCTCGTCGTGGCGCTTGAGCAGCGATTCCAGCGCGCCGAGATCGCCCTGTTCGGCCACTTCGATGAGGGACGCGGCGTCCGCTCCGGTGTCGGAAGCGCCACCGCAGCTCGCAAGCGAGAGCGGAAGCAGGATGGTGAGGAAGAGATAATATGCAGCTTTCATGGCGCGCGATTCTGGACCCCGGCGGGGGATGGGCCAATGCGAATACGCAATAGAACGCGCTCCTCGCTAGGGCGCGGCGAGCCCCTGTCACTCAAGGGGCTTTTGTGCTCCCTCTCCCCCTGATCATCCGTTCGACACCTAGAGCAGCGAGCGGCAGCGTCCGGCCTGGCAATGCAGCAGCAGATTCTCGCCGCCCTCGCAGGAGACCTTGAGGATGTCGCCATCCGCGCGCCGGTCGATCATGACCGCCCCCTCGGGCGAGGCGCGGCAGCCTTGCTGGGCGGCAAACATCTCGGCACTGGCGCGACTGTCGATGACCGGGCGGGTCGCGGGCAGGCTCAGCATGTCGTTGGCTGCCGGGGTACTGGCATCCAGCACGGGGGCGGCGCTGCGCAGCTCGGGTGCGGGACGCTGCAGGCCTGGCATGCTCAAGGCGGGCAGGCTGAGCGAGGGAGCCGGACGGCTGACAGGCGCAGACGGGGCCGGTGCGGGTAGGGGCGCCGCAGGGGCCGAGACCGGCATGATTCCAGTGGACGGGAGCGCGGCCCCGGCTGCGATCTGGGCTTGGGGGGCGGCGTCTTGCGCGGGCTCGGGCAAGGGCGGCGCGGCCCTCGCGAGGCGCGCGCCATGGGTTAGCCAGGCTTGCTGCAAGGCGATGAGCGATTGCTCCAGCGAAGGGCGCAACACCTCGGTCTGATCAAGGCGGCGCGGTGTGGCGGCTTGCTTGCCGTTTGGCGCCACGGCGGGCGGCATGACCAGCTCCGCCCGACTGGCGACGGCCAGCGCCGTGCTGGCCTGATCGACGAAATAGGTGGTGACCTCCAGACGGCTCTCGGCGGGGGCATTGAGTGCCTCGGGGCCAAGCGCGTGCGCGAGCGGCGAACCCGGATCAAGCGGGCGCTCCACGATGAGCCGGTCATCGCCCGAGTGCAGAATGCGCCAGCCCTTGCTGCGCGCCGAGCCCATGGCCAGCGCCTTGACCTCGGCGCCGTCGGCGGCGGCGATGCTGACGATGGGCAAGCCCGAGACATCCGCGAGCGTTAGCGGTGCCGATGCGCCAGCTTCAGGCGCCGGGCGTGTGGACAGGCCAGAGCAGCCGGAGAGAAGCGCTATGGCGATGACCAGCGAGGCGAGGCTCGTGAGCGGTGATCGGATCATGCGGATCACGTCCGGTAAAGAAAGGGGTGAATGGCGGGGATAGCCCGGTGGCGCGCCAGTCGAGCAGGCGTGAGCCGGAAATGGAGCCGATGAGCGGATTTGAACCGCTGACCCACGCATTACGAATGCGTTGCTCTACCAACTGAGCTACATCGGCTAATCAAGCGGGGCATTTTATGGCGCGCTGGGCAATAACTCAAGCCCTGGGCGTGGGGCATCGAGCGCATAGGGCGCCGGGTCAAGGATGGGCGTGCGTTCGAGCAACAGATCGGCGGCGAGCCGCGCCGAGGCGGGGCCGGTGACTAGGCCGTTGCGGAAATGGCCGGCGTTGAAATAGAGGCCCTCGATGCCGGGGTAGGCGCCAATATAGGGGACACCGCTTGGCGAGCCGGGGCGCAGTCCCGACCAGTGATCTTCGATGGGGGTGCGCTTGAGCGGCGGATAGAGTTCGATGGCGAAGCGGTAGAGCGCCTCCTTGGCCTCGGCGGTGGTGGCGCGGGTAAAGCCGGCGTGCTCCAGGGTGGAGCCGACCAGCACCCGACCGTCGCGGCGCGGGATGACATAGTGCTCGCGATAGAGGGTGATGTGGCGGATGCGCCCGGGCTGGCCGTGAAAGAGCAGCATCTGGCCGCGCACCGGTTCAATCTCGGGGGCGCGTCCGAGCTGTTCAAGCAGCTTCGCGGTCCAGGCGCCGGCGCAGATCAGCACGCGCTCGGCGCAGATCGCGCCCTTGGGGGTGCGCACCCCGATGGCGCGGCCATCCTCGACCAGCAGCTCGATCACCTCTTCCTGCTCACGCAGCTCGACGCGCGATTCAAGGGTGCGGCGGATGGCCTTGGTGAAGCGTGGATTGCGGATCTGGGCAATCTCGGGCAGATGCAGCGCCTGGCGGGGGCGCACACCGAGTTCGTGTTCCAGTTGGTGCAGGGCGACTGCGTCGATCAATTCGATGCGCCAGCCGTGACGCTCGCCCCAGGTCAGGGCGCTTGCCTGCTCCTCGCTGTCGAGCACCAGCAGGCCGTTGGTGTCGTACTCCGGGTCGATGCCGCTGAGATCGAACAGCTCGGCGGCCAGCTCAGGATAAAGTTGCTGGCTCCAGCTGGCCAGCGCGGTGATGGCATCGGGCAGGCGCCAGGGATAGAGCGGCGAGATGATGCCGCCGCCGGCCCAAGAGGCCTGCTGTCCGGTGCGGCCCATCTCGATCAGGGTGGTCTTGGCCCCGGCGAGCGCCAGTTCGCGCGCACTCAGCAGGCCAATGACGCCGCCGCCGATGACCAGGATGTCGCTCATGTCGATGCCTCTTGCCTGATGGATGATGCGATTTATACCAGTCGCAAATCAATTTTTTGGTGTTCCTTAACCGCCCCGGGCTGGGTGATG
>JAFGTZ010000002.1 GCA_016938795.1 Chromatiaceae bacterium
ATGCACAGCAGGGCTTCGAGCCGGCGCAGCATTCGATCGGTGCGCCAGTCCTTCGCCAGCTCCACGGCCGAGCGCGTCAGATGGCCTTGGTGCTTTTCGAGCTTGGCCTCGAAACGCTCGAACAGCGTGAAGGCGTCGGCGGTGGCGCCGGCAAAGCCCGCGAGCACCTGCCCCTTGTAGAGCCGACGCACCTTGCGCGCATTGCCCTTCATGACCGTAGCGCCGAGCGTGACCTGACCGTCGCCGCCAATCACCACCTTGCCGCCCCGGCGCACCGAGAGAATGGTGGTGCCGCGAAAGGATTCCATCGGGTTGCTCCCCTTGCTGAAGATGACCAGAGTGTTGCAGGGCATTCTACGCCAGTCGCGCGCCGGGCCGAACCTGTCGCGCACCTGTCCGCAGCGCCACGCCTTGGAGTGCGGCTTCCATGCCAGCGCCACCTGGACACGCAAATCGAGATTCGCCAGACACTTGCGATTCAGGGCTGCGGGCGCTAGGGTAGAAAAGGCTTCAACAAGCCACCGTGCCGAATCTCTCGGCGATTCGCAGTGTAATCGTTCCGATGCCCGCCGGATTCCAGGCCCCGCCCTGCCGGTCGATCGGAACAAGCTGCGGCCACCCCCGGCCGCCAATCAGGTCGCGCCAGACCTTTCCCGCCACCGGGATGGCGCTTACTCAAGCATCCGAACAGGACCATCAGGGCAATGCCCGAAGAACAATCCGTCAAGATCGCCGTGCGCGGTCTCACCAAGGTCTTCGGCGACGAGCCGGAGCGGGCGCTGGAGTTGCTGCGCCAGGGCGAGACCAAACAAACCATCCTCGAACGCACCGGCCAGGCCGTGGGCGTGGCCGATGCCAGTTTCGATGTCTATGAGGGCGAGATTCTCGTCGTCATGGGCCTGTCGGGCAGCGGCAAGTCGAGCCTGATCCGTTGCCTCAACCGCCTGAACGAACCCACCTGCGGTGAGATTCTCATCGACGGGCAGGATATCGTCGGGCTCGATCATCGCGCGCTGCTGGAGGTGCGCCGGCGCAAGTTCGGCATGGTCTTTCAGCATTTCGCCCTCTTTCCGCACCGCACCATCCGCGAGAACGTCGAGTACGGACTGGAGATTCAGGGCATGGCGCCCGAGGCCCGGGCCGAGAAGGCGCTCGTGGCGCTGCGTCAGGTGGGCCTGGAGGGCTGGGAGAACGCCACGCCGGGACAGCTCTCGGGCGGTATGCAGCAGCGTGTGGGACTGGCGCGGGCGCTTGCCGTGGATCCCGACGTGCTGCTCATGGACGAGGCCTTCTCGGCGCTCGACCCGCTGATTCGGCGCGACATGCAGCAAGAGCTGGTGGCGCTGCAAAACCGCATGCAAAAGACCATCGTCTTCATCACCCATGATCTCGACGAGGCGCTCTTTCTCGGCAATCGCATCATCCTCATGAAGGATGCGCGCATCGAGCAGGTCGGCAGCGCCGAGGACATCCTCTCAAACCCCGCCACCGCCTATGTCGAACGCTTCGTCGCCGAGGTGGACAAGACCAAGGTGCTCACCGCCGGGGCGGTCATGCGCCGCGCGCGCACCGTCGCCTTCACCACCGATGGCCCGCGCACCGTGCTGCGCAAGATGGAGGATGAGGATCTGAACGTGCTCTGCGTGGTCGAGGGCGATTTCCGTCTGCGCGGCATCGTGCGCGATGAGACCGCGCTGGCCGCCGTGCAGCGTGGCGCGCGCTCCATTCAGGACATCATCGAACCGGGCATCGAGCCGGTCTCGCCCGAGACCCCGGTGCGCGATCTCTTCGGCCCGCTTGCGGCAGGCCCGCTGCCCGCGCCGGTCATCGACGAGGCCGGGCGCCTCAAGGGAATCGTGGTGCGCGCCTCGCTGCTTCAAGGTCTGGCCGAGGCGGGCTTGGCGAACGGCAACGGCTCGGTCGAGCCCGAAACGCCCGAGGCCCCCGCGTCCGAGCCCTCCGCCACCGAGGAACACGCCGCATGATCGAGATTCCCCGCCTGCCGCTCGCCGACTGGATCGACGCCGGACTCGATGTCCTCACCGACCAGTTCGCCACCGCCACCAAGATCGTCTCCAATCTCATGGAGACCGGCATCGAGGGCGCGGTCGAGACGCTCATGTGGCTGCCGCCCTGGGCCAGCATCCTGCTCATCAGCCTGCTCGCCTGGCGACTTGCCGGCGCGCGCACCGCCGTGCTTGCGCTGCTGGGGCTTGGACTGCTGTGGAATCTGGGGCTCTGGGAGCCCACCCTGCAAACCCTGGTGCTGGTGCTCATCGCCACCCTGATCGCGGTGCTGATCGGCGCCCCGCTTGGAATACTGGCCGCGCTCTCGCCAACGGCCTATCGCATCGTCTTTCCGGTGCTCGATTTCATGCAGACGATGCCCGCCTTCGTCTATCTGATTCCGGCCATTCCCTTTTTTGGCCTGGGGCCGGTCGCAGCGGTCTTCTCCACGGTCATCTTCGCCATGCCCCCGGCTATCCGGCTAACCACACTCGGCATTCGCCAGGTGCCTGCCGATCTGGTCGAGGCCGCCGATGCCTTCGGCTCAACGCGCTGGCAGAAACTCGCCAAGGTGCAGCTGCCGCTTGCGGTGCCCACCATTATGGCCGGCATCAACCAGACCATCATGCTGGCCCTCTCCATGGTCGTCATCGCCGCCATGATCGGCGCCCAGGGACTGGGCGGCGAGGTGTGGCGCGCCATTCAGCGCAACGAGGCCGGCATGGGTTTCGAGGCCGGTCTGGCCGTCGTCATCCTGGCCATGGTGCTCGATCGCATCACCCAGGGCATCGGTCGTCGCAATCCCTCCCGCGCGGGCTAGAGCGCGCCCGCGCATCCCTCCCCCAAAACCAACACGAGGACTCTCGCATCATGCGTACACTCGCCTTCGCGGCCGCCGCCACGGCCCTTGCCACGCTCAACGTCCCCGCCCTCGCCGCCGACAAGGGCGAGGTGGAACTGGCCTATGTCGAATGGTCTTCCGAGGTCGCAAGCACCAATGTGGTGCGCGTCGTCCTGGAAGACATGGGCTACGAGGTCAAGCTCACCCCAGTCTCGGCCGCCGCCATGTGGCAGGCCGTGGGCACGGGCGATGTGGATGGCATCGTGGCCGCCTGGCTGCCGACCACCCACGCCCATTATCTTGAGAAGGTCGCCGACAGCGTCGAGGATCTGGGTCCGAATCTGGAGGGCACCCGCATTGGCCTGGTGGTGCCAAGCTATGTCGAGATTAACTCCATCGACGCACTCAATGCCGCCGCCGAGCAGTTCGATGGCAAGATCATCGGCATCGACCCGGGCGCGGGCCTCATGAGCAAGACCGAGCAGGTCATCGAGGATTACGCGCTCAAGGACATCCGCCTGGTCGAGGGCACCGGCCCCATCATGACCGCCGTGCTCGGCGACGCCATCGAGGATAATGAGTGGGTCGTGGTCACCGGCTGGACCCCGCACTGGATGTTCGCCAAGTACGATCTCAAGTATCTCGACGATCCCAAGGGCGTCTATGGCGGCGAGGAAGCGATTCACAGCATCGCGCGCGCGGGTTTGAAGGAAGACATGCCCGAGGTGTATGCCGTGCTCGACAACTTCCACTGGGCCCCGGACCAGATGGCCGAACTCATGGTCTGGAACCAGGAAAAGCGCGCCGACCCCTACAAAAACGCCCGTCGCTGGGTTGAAGAAAACGCCGAGACCGTCGAGACCTGGAAGCCATGACGCCAATGACTCAAACCCCGTCCCCACGCCGGGCGCCGGCGCTGCTGGTCGCCGCTGCGCTCGGCGGTCTGTCCAGCGCCGCGCTCGGCGCCTCGCCAAGCGCGCTTGAGGCGCGCGTTGCCGAGCTGCAACGTCAGCTCGCCGAGGCCGAGCAGGCGCTCGCCGAGGCGCGCGCCGAGACCGAGAGCCTGCGCGCGCACGCCAGCCCGGCCGCCGAGCCAGTGGACCGCCGTATCAAGATTGGTCCGGTGACCGTCGGCGGCGCCATCCGCGCCAACCTGGTTCAGGGCAGCTACGAGGGATTCGACAACGGCCCCAATCGGGGCGGCAATGGCGGCAATATCGAACTCGATACCTTCCGCATCAATCTCTCGCTCGATTACAACAACATCATCGGCAAGCTCGAATACCGCTGGTATCCGGCCAGCAGCGGCACCAGCTACAACTTTCTGCATACCGGCTGGCTCGGCTACCGCTTCGCCGATGACAGCGAGCTGAAGGTGGGCGTCAACCGCGTGCCCTTCGGCCCCGGCGCCTACGGCGTCTCACAGAGCTGGTTCTTCGATCAGCACTATTACGTGGGCCTCGCCGATGATATGGATCTGGGTCTGAAGTACAGCACCAAGCGCGGCAACTGGGCCTTCGATGTTGGTTATTACGCCGCCAGCGAGGGGAGCTTTTTCGGGCGCAGCCTCGATAGCACCCGCTACAGCTACGACGCCGTGCGCTGGAGCGAGTCGGTGGACCAGGACGGCAATGTCACCTTCGGCGGCGCCCATAACGGCTACGAGGAGCGCAACCAGTTCAACCTGCGCGCCATCTACAGCCTGAGCGAGGCGGCCATCCCCACCGATCTGGGCGTGTCGCTTCAGTACGGTCAGCTCAAAGGCCAGCGCGCCGACGACGGCAGCCACTGGGCGGCCTCGGCGCATATGGTCAACCGCTATAACAACTGGACCCTGGCCACCCAGCTGACCCGCTACGAATACGACATCGACGCCGACAATCCCTGGGGAACCGACACCCTGATCCCCATGGGCGCCTTCGATTTCGCCTGGCCCGTGGCCGCCAAGGCCTGGATTCCGGCCGTCTCGCTAAGCTACAAGCACGAGACCCCGAACCTGCCCTGGCTCGACTACGTGGTGCCCTACGTGGAGTACAGCTCCATCGTCAAGGACGAGGGCGACTTCAACAACAGCGACCTCTTCGTCCTCGGCGCGGCCTGGGCCAGCGGCGGCTGGTATGTCTATACCGACTTTGCCTATTCAAACGGCAATTACTTCATCGGCAACGAGGCCGACAACAACGGCTCGGATAACTATGGCTCCATCGCGGGCGTGGGCGACTTCGGCGTCAACGGCAATGACGAGTGGAACTATCGCCTCAACCTGAATCTGGGGTATTACTTCTAAACCGGCGCGCGTTGAGAAAACCGCTAGATCAAGCCCCCCTTTGCAACAAGGGGGGCGGCACTCTTCCAGCGCTCAGCCCTCGATCTCGGCCATGATGTCGTCGGCGATGTCGGCGTTGTGATAGACCTCCTGCACGTCATCCAGATCCTCAAGCGCATCGACCAGCTTGAGGAGCTTCTCGGCCGTGTCGCGGTCGAGTTCGGCGGAGGTCGAGGCGTTGAAACCGATCTCGGCCACCTCGGTATCGAAACCGGCCTTGGTCAGCGCCTCTCTCACAGCAGCAAACTCCTCGGGCGCGGTCACCACATCGAGCGAACCGTCGTCGTTCACCACCACATCCTCGGCGCCCGCCTCCAGCGCCACCTCCATCACCGCGTCTTCATTGGTGCCAGGCTGGAAGCTGATGGTGCCCTGCTTGGTGAAGAGATAGGCCACCGAGCCGTCAGTGCCGAGATTGCCGCCGTGCTTGCTGAAGGCGTGACGCACCTCGGAGGCGGTGCGGTTGCGGTTGTCGGTCATGCAATCGACCATGATGGCCACGCCAGCGGGGCCATAGCCCTCGTAGCGGATTTCTTCGTAGTTATCGCCATCCATGCCGCCTGCGCCGCGCTTGATGGCGCGCTCCACGGTGTCGCGCGGCATGTTGGCGCCAAATGCCTTGTCCATGGCCAGACGCAGACGCGGATTGGCGTTTGCGTCGCCGCCACCCTCGCGTGCAGCCACCGTGACCTCGCGAATGAGCTTGGTCCAGATCTTGCCGCGCTTTTTGTCCTGCGCCGCCTTGCGGTGCTTGATATTGGCCCATTTACTATGACCGGCCATGAGAAGGCTCCCCCTGACGATTAAGACGAAATGACCGCGCATTTTAGCATCGGGCCTGGAAAGGGCGCGAAAAGCGGACAGAAGGGGCGCCCGGAGCGAGCCCTGAGCGCATGAGGAAAACCCAAAAACTGATGTGCGGTTGGTATAAGCTCGAACCCCATCGACCCGAGTCACAGCGGATACCCGACCATGTATGCCACTCCCGAAACCAGCGATGGCTGGATCACCCGTGTTCTCGACGCCGACGAGCAGGGCTTCCTGATCGAGGCCTGTTTCATGCTGAGCGCGGACTTTCGCGCGCGGGTCGCTGGGCGGGTTGAAGATCTGGTGTTCGCCGCGCGCAGCCGGCTTGCGCGCATGGGCATCAACATCCTGCCAGTGGGTACGCCGGATGTCTCGGGCGAACGCTGCGCGCTGCCACTGCGCCTCACAGCGGCCATCCGCTCCTTCGGCATCGGCGCCCATCTGGAACGCATTGTGGTGCCCGGCCTGCGCGTCGGTCGGCTGGTGTTCTGTCCCATGGACAAGCGTCTCGATTCCGAGGCCATTCATCGTCTGATCCGCGACAACGCGCTTCAGGTGCCCGCCGGTTTTTCGCTCGACAGCCGGGGCTATCTGATTCTGCGCCCGCAACGCCAGATCTTTCGCTTCGCGCACCCGCTCACACCCGAGCAGGTCACGGCCATCGCCACCCATGCCGACGGCAAGGATCTGCTCAACCGGCTCCAGGTGCGCGAGCGCGTCGATCATATCGAACTGGCGCCGCGCGATGGTCTGGTGACCGCCTGCTCCATGTTCCTGCACCGCCACTCTGTGGTGCTGCGCAACCTCGA
>JAFGTZ010000015.1 GCA_016938795.1 Chromatiaceae bacterium
CCGAAGAGGATGGCCGGTCAGGCTTGACCCTGGACGGCATCCGGCAGACCGGGCTGTCGATCCCCCTGGTCGATGATGGCTTGCCGCACACCCTGAGGCTTGCGCCGATCATGTCGGTCAAAGCAAAAACAAGGTTGCCAGCCCCAGAAAGGCGAGAAAGCCCACCACGTCGGTGACCGTGGTGAGGATGACGCCGCCGGCAAGCGCGGGGTCGATGCCGAAGCGCTCCAGGGCGAGCGGGAGCAGGGCGCCGGCGAGCGCGGCGGCGAGCAGGTTGATGGTGATGGCCGCGCCGATGACCAGCGCGATCCTGGGGTCGCCAAACCAGAGCATGGCCACCAGGGCCACCACCAGGGCCCAGACCACGCTGTTGATGGCCGCCACGGCCATCTCTTTCCAGAGCAGCCAGCGCGCGTTTTTGCGTGAGAGCTGTCCGACGGCCAGGCCGCGAATGGCCAGCGTCAGGGTCTGGGTGCCGGCAATGCCGCCCATGCTGGCCACCACCGGCATGAGCACGGCGAGCGCCACCACCTGCGCGATGGTGTCCTCGAAGCGTCCGATCACCCAGGCGGCGAGAAAGGCGGTGAGCAGATTGACGCCGAGCCAGAGCGCGCGACGGCGCGCACTCAAGAGCACCGGTGCGAACATGTCCTCGCCCTCGGAGAGACCGGCCTGACCAAGAAACTGATGGTCGGCCTCCTCGCGAATGACGTCCATGACGTCATCGACCGTGATGCGCCCGAGCAGATGCCCCTGATCATTCACCACCGGGGCGCTGACCAGATCATGCTGCTCGAAGCGGGTGGCCACCTCGCGCGCGCTCCAGGTGGCGCGGATGGGCTTGATGGCCAGGGTCATGGCCTCGGCCACCGTCTCCTCGGGGTCGTGGGTGAGGAGATCGGTGAGATAGAGCACGCCGAGATAATAGCCCTGGCGATTGACCACGATGAGGTTGTCGGTGATGTCGGGCAGGCCGTCCTTGAGACGGCGCAGATAACGCATCACCACATCGAGCGTGACCTCGGGGCGCACCGTCACGGTGTCGGTGTTCATGAGGCCCCCGGCGCTGTCCTCGGGATAGCCGAGCGCGGTCTGGAGGCGCTCACGGCGCTGCTGATCGAGCGAGCGCAGCACCTCGCGGGTGAGGGTCTGGGGCAGGTCGGGGAAGAGGTCGGCCAGATCGTCGGTGTCGAGCCCGCCGAGCGCGGCAATCAGCTCGCTCTTGTCCATCTGGCCAATGAGTTGCTCGCGCACGTCGTCGTTGAGATAGGTGAGCACCTCGCCATCGTGTTCGGCGTCAACCAGATTCCAGGCGAGTTCGCGCTCCTTGTGGGGGAGCGATTCAAGCAGATGGGCAATCTCGGCGGTTTGCAGGGCGTTGAGCATGCGCGCGGCGCGACGCACGGCGCCCTGTTCGAGCACCCGGTGCAGATCATCGAACGGGGGGCTATCGGTGTCGCTGGCGCTGGACATGGCGGGCTACCTGATTGCTGGGGCGGCGTTTCGGGGACGGAGTCGGCGTGAAACTCCGCTGGCGTAACCGCTTATCTTAACAACAGATCGCCGCTTGGTTCGAGGGCCATCATGCGGGGTGTTTTATGCTCATCGCACATCAGTTTTTCGGTTTTCCTCAAGCGCTCCGGGCTGGGTGATGGCCACGGGGGCCGCCGTGAATCCATCCCTGGAGGCTTGACAGCGGCATCCCTGCCGCTGACACCCCCG
>JAFGTZ010000003.1 GCA_016938795.1 Chromatiaceae bacterium
CCGGCGGGGCGGCCCGCTTGGTTGGATGGGATGCCCTGGCAAACGGAATTGATGCAAAAGGCTGGCCTGACGTTGAGCTTAGGCAGCTGGCAAGTGGCGGTCAGGCGCTTGCCGCCTAGCCGGGACGAACTCATCGAACGTTATGACCGGCTCGCTCAGGGATGGCATTTTAGGCTTCAGCGTCAGGGCTATCTCCGCGCCTATCGGCGGCTCTTTCAGCGGCTCGCAAAGACTCCGTCTTTTGCCGCCTTGGGCGCAGGCGGGCGGGTGCTCGATTGTGGGATCGGCAGCGGCGCCTTGTCGCTCGCGCTGATCGAGGCGTTCCCTTCACGCTTTCATGTCACCGGCCTGGATCTCTCACCGCGCATGCTCGAAGAAGCGCGCTGGCGGTTGACCAGCGCCGGGATCGCCCATGATCTTTACCAAGGCGATATCGCAGGCCCGCCCTTTGGAGGCGCATTCGATCTGGTGATGGGCGCCCATCTGCTCGAACACTTGCCCGACCCCCAGGAAGCGCTGCGGCACATGGCGGCCCGGCTGCATCCAGGGGCTCCATTATTGATCATCGCCCTCCGTCCGGGCTTGGGGAGTTCGCTCATCCATCTCAAGCATCGCAGCGCTTGCCTGCCGCCGTTGCGGCTGGCCCATTGGATGCGGTGGCTGGGCTTGACCCGCATTCGGCTCATGTCCCTCGGCGATCGTCCTTGGCGTTTGCTCGCTTCAAGCTACGCGGCCGTGGCGGTCAAGCCCCGCGAGCCACTCGCCCATCCATTCTTGGAGGAAGCATGACGCTGCGCGCACACCGTTTCATCACCTTACTGTTGGCGGCGCTCGGACTGACCATGGGCGCCGCCCACGTGCTCGAACTGGCGCCGAAGATGCAATACGACGCCCGGCTGTACCTGGAAGTCACTTCCAGCCTGTACCGGTTCTACGGCATGGTCGGCGGGCCGGTCCAAGTGTCTGCGCTCATCGCCGCGGCGCTCCTGGCATACCGGCTGCGCGGCCGCCCCGCCTTTCGGTTGACCCTGTGGGGCGCTTTGAGCCTCACGCTTTCTTTGGGGCTGTGGTTCGCACTGGTTCAGCCGGTGAACGCCGAGTGGGGCCGGGTGTTGTCCACGG
>JAFGTZ010000016.1 GCA_016938795.1 Chromatiaceae bacterium
CGGGGGTGTCAGCGGCAGGGATGCCGCTGTCAAGCCTCCAGGGAGGGATTCACGGCGGCCCCCGTGGCCATCACCCAGCCCGGAGCGGTCGAGGAAAACCAAAAACTGATTTGCAATTAGACCAGATCGCGCGCGTTCAGATAGCTCAGCTCGGCAATGCCGGTCCACTCCCGGGCCTGAGCGAGGAACTTGCGATAGGCCGCATGCACCTTGGCCGCAAAGGGATCGCGCTCGGCAATCTCGGCAATTACCTCTTCCGACAAACCGCGCAGCTTGCGGATGACATCATCGGGGAAACGGCGCAGCTCCACGCCATGCTTGTCCACCAGGGTGCGCAGCGCGGTTGGATTGCGTGCCGTGTATTCGGCAAGCATGTCCTGATTGACCACCTTGCAGGCATTGAGCACGATGGCCTGAAGATCAGCGGGCAGGGCCTCGAAGGCCTGCTTGTTGACCATGGCCTCCATGATGGTGCCCGGCTCGTGCCAGCCCGGATAGTAGTAATACTTGGCGGCCTTGTAGAGTCCGAAGGCCAGATCGTTGTAGGGGCCGACCCACTCGGTGGCATCGATGGTGCCATTCTGGAGCGCGGTGAAGAGTTCGCCGCCGGGCAGGTTGACCGGGGTGCCTCCGGCGCGCGCCAGCACCTCGCCGCCGAGGCCGGGGATGCGCATCTTCAGCCCCTTGAGATCCTCGACCGACTTGATTTCCTTGTTGAACCAGCCGCCCATCTGCACGCCCGAGTTGCCGGCCGGCGCGGGAATGAGGCCGAACTGTCCGTAGAGTTCACTCCAGAGTTCCAGTCCGCCGCCATGATAGATCCAGGCGTTCATCTCCTGGGCGGTGAGACCGAAGGGGACAGTAGAGAAGAACTGCGCCGCCTCGCTCTTGCCCTTCCAGTAGTAGGCCGAACCATGGCCCATCTGGGCAGTGCCGCGCGAGACCGCGTCGAACACCTCGAAGGCCGGCACCAGCTCGCCCGCGCCATAGACATGCACCTTGATGCGTCCGCCGCTCATCTGTTCGATGAGCGCGGCGAGATTGTTCGCCCCCGTGCCCAGTCCGGGGAAGTTCTTCGGCCAGGTGGTGACCATCTTCCAGTCGTACTCGGCCTTGGCGTGCGCCATGCTTGCGGCGCCCGCCGCGCCCAGGGCGAGCGAGCCGACACCAACCCCTTTGATGAAATCGCGACGTTGCATCAGTCTCCTCCGATCGTCTCGTACTCGGTTGTCGATCCAGTCTCTGCCCGTTTCGGTCGTTCTGGGCTGAGGCTTGGGGTGCCTGACGGCGGGGTGTCAGCGGCAGGGATGCCGCTGTCAAGCCTCCAGGGATGGATTCACGGCGGCCCCGACGTCAGATGCGCCAAGCGGCCACACCAAATCCTCCTTGCTGTCGGTCTCGATACTGGCGTTCCTCCGCTCAGCCCTTGCGCAGCGTCTCGCGCAGCAGGGCGCCGAAGCTGCCGATCTGCTCCTGGGGTTCAGCCTTGGTCTGGGGCGGCGCGACATCGCCGGGCTCAAGCGTCTTCTCGGTATCCAGGGTAAGGCTGATGCGACGGCGCTCGCGGTCGATGCCGAGCACGC
>JAFGTZ010000109.1 GCA_016938795.1 Chromatiaceae bacterium
CGGGGGCCGCCGTGAATCCATCCCTGGAGGCTTGACAGCGGCATCCCTGCCGCTGACACCCCCGCGTCCATCCCCCAGCCCTCACCGTAAAATCCATCTGTGATTGGTCTATGCCAATCGCAAATCAGTTGCGATGGGGTCAGCGGAAATCAGTGCGCATTGAGGCGGGCGATCAGTAGGGAGGGATCGGTATCGTCGAGATGTGCGAGCAGCCTCTGCGCCTCGCGTTCGAGCGCCTCGGTGTCGGCCTCCAGCACCACCTCCTTCACATCGAGCAGGGCGCCTGGCTGCATGCTGAAGTGACGCAGTCCCAGGCCCAGCAGCAGCCGGGTAAAGCGCGGGTCGCCGGCCATCTCGCCGCACATGCTCACCGGGATGTCGAGCGCGCGCCCGGCCTCGATGGTCATGTGGATGAGGCGCAGAATGGCCGGATGGGTGGGGTCGAAGAGATCGTTGACGCTGTCGTCAAGCCGGTCGATGGCCAGGGTGTACTGGATGAGATCGTTGGTGCCGATGGAGAGAAAGTCCATGCGTCGGGCAATGGCACGCGCGGCGAGCGCGGCGGCGGGTACCTCGATCATGGCGCCCACGGGAAGCTTGGGGTCGTAGTCAAGTCCGTCCGCCCTGAGCTGGCGCTTGAGTTCGTCGATCAGGCGCAGGGTGGTCTCGACCTCGCGCAGATGCGACACCAGCGGCAGCATGAGGCGCACCGGCCCGAGCGCCGAGGCGCGCAGAATGGCGCGCAGCTGGGGCCGGAAAATCTCGGGTTCCTTGAGGCAAAGCCGGATGGCGCGCAGGCCCAGCGCGGGATTGTTGGCCGTGCTCGCACCGGGGCGGGGCAGCCCCTCGGCGGTCTTGTCGGCGCCCAGATCGAGGCTGCGGATGGTGATGGGAAGGCCCCCGAGCCCCTGGAGCATGGCGCTGTAGGCGGCGAGCTGCTCCTCCTCGTCGGGCAGGTCGGGGCGGTTCATGTAGAGAAATTCGGTGCGATAGAGTCCGACCCCGGTGGCGCCGTTGGCGCGTGCCGTCGCCACGTCCTCGGGCAGTTCGAGGTTGGCCTCCAGGCTGATGGCGATGCCGTCGCGGGTGCGCGCCGGGCGATCAACCAGACGGCGCAGACGGCGCAGACGGCTGTGGCCGGCGCGCAGGCGCGCGCGAAAATAGCTCAGGGTGCGCGCATCGGCATCGCCGAGTACGGTGCCGCTCTCGCCATCGACGATGAGTAGCTCGCCGGGGCGGATCTGGCGGGTGATGTTGTGGATGCCAACCACCGCCGGGATGCCAAGACTGCGCACCAGGATGGCGGTGTGCGACATGGGGCCGCCATGCTCGGTCACAAAGGCGGCAGCCCCCCGGTGATGCAGGACAATGACCTCGGCCGGGGCCAGGTCGCGCGCCACCACCACCTGGCCCTTGAGATCGCCATCGAGCAGCGCCGCTGCCGGCGTCTCGCCGCGCAGGAATCCCTGGATCTGACTGACCACATGCTCCACATCGTCGCGTCGGGTGCGCAGATAGGGATCGTCCATCTCGTCGAACAGCCGCACCAGGGTGTCGCGCTGGCGTTGGAGCGCCCACTCGGCGTTGCATAACTCATCGCTGATAATGGTGCGTGCGGCGTCGATGAGGGCGGCATCCTCGAGCATGAGCAGATGGGTGTCGATGAACTCGGCAATATTCAGCGGGGTGTGCCCAGGAATCTGTTCGCGCACTGCGCGCAGCGCCAGACGCGCCGCCTCGACCGCCTGATCGAGCCGATCAAGCTCCGCCTCGACCGCCTCGGGGGCGATGGCGATGCGCATGGCGCCGCCTAGGCCGCGCCTGTCGAGATAGGCGGGGCCAAGCGCGATGGCGCAGCTCGCGCTGATGCCGATGCCCTGGAAGGCACAGCTCATTCGGGCTCTCCGAAACGCTCGCCGATGAGTGCGCCGATGGTGCGCAGGGCCGTCTCGGCATCCTCGCCCTCGGCATGCACGCGCACCCGGGTGCCCTGGCTCGCCGCGAGCATCATGACCCCCATGATGCTCTTGGCGCTGACGCGCTGGCCGTTGCGCTCGATGTCGATGCGGCTGTCGAAGCCGCTCGCGCACTGCACCAGCTTGGCGGCGGCGCGGGCATGCAGGCCGAGCTTGTTGACGATTTCGAACTCCTGGTGCATCACGATGTGTCGTCCTCCTGGCTACAGAGACGCATTCCCGAGGAGCCTCCCGCAAGCGCCTTGCGCGCCACCTCGTCGAGATCGAGTGTGGCGTAGTTGAGCGCGCGCAGCAGCATGGGCAGGTTGAGTCCGCTGAGAACGCGCAGATGCTCGCGTCGCGACTGAAGCGCGAGCGCGATATTGGCCGGTGTCGAGCCATAGAGATCGGTCAGCACCAGCACCCCGTCGCCCTGATCGAGCCGTGCGGCGCGTTGCAGGCCCTCGGCGATGAGCGCATCGAGCGCCACCTCTTCGCCAATCTCCAGCGCCTCGGCCAGCGCGGGCGGGGCGCCAAGGATGGTGGCGGCCACCTCCAGCAGATCCTGGCCGAGCGGGCGGTGGGTGATCAAGAGCAGGGCGACGCTCACGATAACTCCCGGTGTCTGACCATGACCTTGTGGCCATGATCCTCGAAGTGGCGGCGCAGTGCCTCGATCATGTAAACCGAGCGGTGCTGTCCGCCGGTGCAGCCGATGGCGATGGTGAGATAACTGCGCCCGTCGGTTTCGAAGCGCGGGATCCAGCGGTCGAGAAAGGCGAGGATATCGCCACGCATCTGACGCGCCTCGATGCGGCTGTCGAGAAAGTCCACCACGGCTGTATCGAGTCCGCTCAGGGCCTTGAGTTCGGGTTCCCAGTGCGGATTGGGCAGGCAGCGCACATCGAAGACGAAATCCACATCCAGCGGCAGACCGTGCTTGAAGCCGAAGGATTGCAGCAGAATGGAGGCCTTGGGCGAGGCGCTGCCGACCAGGCGCGCGCGCACCAGGTCGCGCAGCTCATGCACATTCGTCTGGGTGGTGTCGAGACGGAAATCGGCGCAGCGGCGGATGGGTTCGAGCAGCTCGCGCTCCAGCCCGATGGCATCGGCAAGTGGCCGATCGCCGCGAGCAAGCGGGTGGCGCCGGCGCGTTTCGCTGAAGCGGCGCATGAGCGCGTCGGGATGCGCCTCCAGAAAGAGCACCTGGGAGTCGATGCCGCGCGCGCGCGCGCTGGCGATCAGCTCGGGCAGATGGGCCAGTTCGTCCGCGCCGGTGCGCGCATCAATGCCAACAGCCGTGTTCGAAAAGGTGGGGCTGGCCGCCTCGCGCAGCCCGCCGATCAGATCCTTGAGCAGGAAGATCGGCAGGTTGTCGATACAGTAATAGCCGAGATCCTCCAGCGTATGCAGGGCGACGCTCTTGCCGGAACCTGACAGGCCACTGAGGATGACAAGTTTCATGGCGTTGCTCCGGGCCCTCAGGCCAAGTCTCTGGTGCTCAGCGTCGCGGCATGGGTGGATCGGGATGCTCGATGCCAAGGGCGCGCGCCTGGCGGTCGATGAAGTCGATGCCGGCATCATAGCCGCGGACACGTAACATCTGATGACGAACCGCCGCCTCCACCAGGATGGCGAGGTTGCGCCCGGGCGCCACCGGCATGGTGACGCAGGGCACGGCGACATCGACAATGGTCATGGTCGAGAGACTGCCGGTCAATCGGTCGATGGAGGTCATGCGCTGCGGCTCGAGCGGTTGCAGGTCGATGACGAGATTCAGTGGCTTGGCGCGCAGGATGGCGCCTTCTCCAAACATGGAGCGGATGTTGAGGATGCCAAGTCCGCGTACCTCCAGAAAATCGCGCAACATCTCGGGGCAGGTGCCTTCAAGGGTTTCGGGCGCGATGCGCGCAAAGCGCGGGGCGTCGTCGGCGACCAGACGATGGCCGCGCGTGATGAGGTCGAGCGCCAGCTCGCTTTTGCCAATGGCGGCATCGCCGATGAGCAGCACCCCCATGCCCAGCACCTCGATGAAGACCCCGTGTACAGTCTCGCGCTCAGCCAGCGCATGGGTGAGAAAATAGCGCAGATGGTTAATGAGTTCCTCATCGCTGAGGCCGGAGCCGAGCAGCGGCACGCCGCAGCGCTCGGCGGCGCGCCAAAACTCGGGCGGCGGCTCGATGGCGTCGGAAAAGAGGATGGCCGCCGGGCGCTCGGCGAAGAGCTTGTCGAGGGTTTCGCGAAAGGCGGTGGGGCCTAGCGCGTCCAGATAGTGTAATTCCGCCTGCCCGATGACCTGCAGCAGGTTGGGGTGGATGCAGTTGAGCGAGCCGATCAGCGACTGGCGCGCGCCGTCGCCGCGCGGTGTCGGGCGCAAGGGGCGCGCCTCGGGCGGCTCGGGCGTCCACCAGCGCAGCCCGAGGCGGTTGCCGGTTTGCGCGATCAGTGATTGGAGGCTGTCAATCATCTTGAGCCTGCTTCATTCCTAACCGCGACCCTGGCATGTTGCGGTCTTCGGGTGTCGGTGGTCGGCCGGATCGGATGCGGGGCGGATTGTGCGGCTCGCGCATCTCGCATCAGCAGGCGGCCAGGGTTGCAAGGTCGCGTTCAGTCGGTGTCGAGCAGCTTGAGCAAGGCCTCGGCGTCCTCGGCCTCACGCAGCCGGGCGCGGTTGAGCGGGTCGCTGAAGAGTCCGGCCAGGCGTGCGAGCAGGCGCAGGTGTTCGTCATTGGCCTCTTCGGGCACCAGCAGGGCAAAGGCCAGATCGACAGGCTCGCCATCACTGGCGTCGTAGTCGATGCCGGCAGCAGTGCGCACAAAGGCGCCCAGCGGTTCGCCAATCTCGCGGATGCGCGCGTGGGGCAGGGCGATGCCGTGGCCCAGCCCGGTGCTGCCTAGGCGCTCGCGCTCGAGCAGCCGCTCGAAGACGACTTCGGTGCTCAGGCGCGGGTGGCCGCTGGCGAGCAGTTCGGCGAGGGTTTCCAGCAGGCGTTTCTTGCTCGCGATCTCAAGGCCGTGGCCGATGCGCGATTCGGTGATGAGGTCGGCAGTGAACATCGCTAGGACTCCCGTCGTCCTCGGGCGGTTGCGGCGCGATGCGCGATGCGCGATGCGCTTGCCAGATGTGGCGGCCAGGAGGTAGTGGTCATGGGTGTGGCTATCCTCTCGCTCGGGCGGCAACCGCGCCAGGCGCCAGTTGAGCGCTGTACGTCATGAAAAAACCTCGAACGGGTCGTGGCGCGAACCGTTCGAGGCAGTGGGTCATGGTTGATCAGCGGCGAGCGACGGTGCTCGCCAGATCCTTGGGATCGCCCAGTGCTTACTCAGCCTCGGCGGCGAGCTTGGGCGCGCTGCCCCGGTGATCGCTCTTTTTCTCCTTATAGCGCAACACCTGACGATCAAGCTTGTCGATCAGGGTGTCGATGGCGGCATACATGTCTTCATGCACGGAGTCGGCGAAGATCTTGCCTCCATTGATGTGCAGGGTGGCCTCCGCCTTCTGGGCGAGTTTCTCCACACTGAGAATGACATGGGCATTGATGACGTGGTCGAAGTGTCGCGCCAGGCGCTCGAATTTACTATCGACATAGCTGCGCAGTGCATCGGTGATGTCGACGTGGTGACCCGTCAGGTTGATCTGCATCATAGGACTCCTTCAAGGTTCAAACGACCTGCTAAGCCAGGCGTTTGCGCTCGTTCGAGGGTGGGATTCCCATTGCCTCGCGGTATTTGGCGACTGTTCGGCGCGCGACATTGATGCCCCGCTCCGCAAGCTCGGTGGCGATTTTACTGTCACTGAGGGGTTTTTGGGCGGACTCGGCCGCGATCAGCTTGCGAATGAGGGCACGAATGGCGGTTGACGAACATTCGCCGCCAGTGGTGGTGGTGAGATGGGACGAAAAGAAATACTTGAATTCAAAGGTGCCGCGCGGGGTGTGCATGTATTTCTGGGTGGTGACCCGCGAGACGGTGGATTCATGCAGATCGAGCGCCTCGGCGATGTCGCGCAGCACCATGGGGCGCATGGCCTCTTCGCCATGTTCGAAAAAGCCTTGCTGAAGCTCAACGATCTTGGCCCCGACGCGCAGCACGGTATCGTTGCGACTGGTGAGACTCTTGATGAACCAGCGCGCCTCCTGAAGATGGCTGCGCAGGGTGCTGACATCGGCGCTGGTGTCGGCGCGCCGGATCAGGCGTGCGTACTCGGCGTTGACCCGCAGGCGCGGCGTGATATCCGGGTTGAGCTCAACCACCCAGCGATCCGCATCGCGACGCACGAAGATGTCGGGGACCAGGTATTCGGGCGGCGCGCCGGCGATCAGGCTGCCGGGGCGGGGGTTGAGGGCGCGCACCAGCTCTAGGGCGGCAACGATGTCGGATTCAGGGGCCTTGAGCAGGCGGGCGAGGGCGCCGATATCGTTGCGCGGTAGATGCGTGAAGCCCTGGCTGCAGATGGCGCTCGCCAGGTCACGGTGGGCGGTGGTGGCCGGTAGCTGGCGCAGTTGAATCAGCAGGCACTCGGCAAGATCGCGCGCCCCGACGCCGGGCGGATCGAAGGACTGGATGTGGTGCAGCACGGCGAGGATTTCCGCAGCGCCCAGGCTGGGCTCGTCGAGCGTGGCCGGCAGCTCGCCGAGATCGCCGCGCAGATAGCCCTGTGCGTCGATGGAGTCGATGATGGCCTCGGCGATGAGCCGGTCACGTGCGCTCAGGCGGCTGAGATTGAGCTGCCAGTGCAGATGATCCTGAAGCGTCTGGGGGCGGCTCTGGTGGAGGAAGGGGTCGAAGTCCTCGTCTTCGCCGCCGCGCGAGCCGCTCGGTAGGCTGCTCTCGTAGAGATCGTCCCAGCGCGTATCAACCGGAAGCTCGTCGGGGATGGCGTTCGTGTCGGGCTGAACCTCGCGTTCGACGGCGCGGTCCGGAGGGGAGGCGTCCGCTATGGGTTCGGCAAAATCGTCCAGCTCCCGACGCTCGGCGTCCGCGCGCTCGCCATCCTCGCCGTCCTCCAGCATGAGGTTTGACTCCAGCGCCTCCTGAATCTCTTTTTGGAGGTCGAGCGTGGAGAGTTGCAGCAGACGGATCGCCTGTTGCAACTGGGGCGTCATGGTGAGTTGCTGGCCGAGACGAAGCTGGATGGTCTGCTTCATGAGGATCGGGTGAATGTCCTGTCAATGATCCGCTCGGTTGCGGTCGGGTTCTTGAGTGGCGCGGGCCAGGGCGAGTGGGAAACGCGTCTGTCCCAACGCCTACTTTCATCTTACACCTTCAGGTTTAGCAGGCGCGCGAAAAACATGAAGGCTACATGACGAAATTCGCTCCAAGATAGACCTCGCGCACATGAGGATCACTGAGTAGCTCGCTCGGCATGCCAGCGGCGATCACGCGCCCGTCGCTGATGATATAGCCGCGATCACAGATATCGAGGGTTTCGCGGACGTTGTGATCGGTGATGAGTACGCCGATGCCGCGCTTGCGCAGATGCGAAACGATGGCCTTAATGTCGCCCACGGCGATGGGATCGACCCCGGCGAAGGGCTCGTCGAGCAGCATGACGCGCGGATCGACGGCCAAGGCGCGGGCAATCTCCAGACGGCGGCGCTCGCCGCCCGAGAGGCTCAGCGCGAGCGAGTTTCCTACATGGGCAATGCCGAGCTCTTCCAGCAGCTCGTCGCAGCGATATTCGCGTTCACGCGGCCCGAGATCGCGCCGCGTCTCAAGGATGGCGAGAACGTTGGCGCGTGCGCTGAGCCGGCGAAAGATGGAGGGTTCCTGCGCCAGATAGCTCAGCCCGGCGCGCGCGCGCGCGTGCATGGGCGCCAGGGTGAGATCGCGTCCATCGAGCGTGATGCGCCCCTGATCGGCAGGTATGAGACCGACGATGAGGTAAAAGCAGGTGGTCTTGCCCGCCCCGTTGGGTCCGAGCAAGCCCACCACCTCGCCCGCCGCCACCTCCAGGCTCACGCCCTGGAGCACGCGGCGGCCACGATAGCGCTTATGCAGTTGTTCGGCGCGGAGTGCGGTCATGGCGCTGCGGTGGTGTTCTTGTCGCGTCCGTCGGGGGTGAGGGTGATGCGCACCCGTCCGCCACCCCCGGCGCGGAACTGGGCGCGCGAGCGGTCGTAGAGAATGCGCTCGCCACTCACCTGATCATCGCCCTGGATGAGTTCGGCCTGTTCCATGAGGGTGAGATGATCGCGCTCAACGTCATACTCCATGCGCAGTGCGAAGGCCTGAAGCTCGTCCTCGCTGTCGTCGAGCCGCTGGGTCAGGCGGGCCGGTGTGCCGAGTGCGATGATCTGGCGCGGACGCCGATCCTCGTAGTGATAGACCGTCACCTCATCGGCGCTGAGGCGCAGGCTGCCCTGGGTGATGAGCACATGGCCTGCGTAGAGACTCATATTCTCCTCCTCGCGAACCTCGACCCGATCGGCCTCGATATACATGGGCTGCTCGCTGTCGCTGTCGAGTGCGCGCGCGCCCTGCGCGATAGGCAGCAACAGCCAGAGGGCCAGGAGGGCAAGATGCAGGCGGCTGTTCATGGGGTCGGCTCGCTGGGGGCGGAGAGCAGCAGTTGGGCGCGGCCCTGGAAGGTCGCGCGCGCCGGTTCGCCATACCAGAGCTGCATGCCGCTGGCCTGAAGCCAGTCCGCGCCGCTCGCGATGCGTACCGCCGCGTCGGTTTCGGCGTAGCTCTCGGCGTGTCGGATTGTCAGCCTCTCGGTCTGAATATGTGTGGCTGGCGTGCTGGCGCTGGCCTCGCGTTCGAGTTCGACCGCGCCTTCAAGATCGACGCGCGCGCCTTCCTCAATGGCGCGCCCCTGTCGGGCGCGGGCGCGCCAGGGCGGTCCATCCTCGGGATAGAGCTCCAGTCGGGGCTGCTCGAATTCAGAACGCTCGGCGGCAAAATACTGGCGCAGTTCGGTGGCGCTCAGTCGCCGGCTCGGGGTGCCGTCGGCATGGGTTTCAAGCGCGCTGAAATTCAGCACCACGGCGTCGGGTTCCTGGTGTCGGGGTGTCTCGGGCGCGTTTGGCGCCTCGATCAGGCGCAGCTGCCACCAGGCGCCGAGCGCGCCGAGCGCGAACAGCAGGGTCAGGATCCATTGGCGCTGTGGCCAGGCGGGCGTGGTCTTGGCGGTCATGGCGCGGCGCCCAGACAATCCGCAAGCCGCCCCTGGGCGTCGAGAATGAGCTCGCACAGCTCGCGCGCCGCGCCGCGCCCGCCGGGCAGACTGGTGCGCCAGTGCGCCTCGGCGAGTACCTGGGGATGGGCATCGGCCACCGCCACCGCGAGCCCCACACGGCGCATCACCGGCAGGTCCACCACATCGTCGCCCACATAGGCAATCTGGCTGTCGTCGAGCGCCAGGCGCCCCTTGAGTTCTTCGTAGGCGGGCAGCTTTTCGCGCTGTCCCTGGTAGATATGCTGCACGCCCAGCCCCTCCATGCGCAGGCTGACCACCCGCGAGGTGCGCCCCGTAATGACAGCTAGCGCGATGCCGCTCTGGCGCAACATGACCATGCCATGACCGTCGCGCGAGTGAAAGGCCTTGTACTCTTGCCCATCGTCGCCGAGAAAGAGGGTGCCGTCGGTGAGGACGCCATCGACATCGAAGATCACCAGCCGGATGGCGGCGGCGCGGTCGCGAATCGCTTGCAGCATGGTGGGGTGTCCGTGTTCGGGTGTCGGTGATGGGGCAGGGGTTGCCGGAGGCTGGCGTCGAGCATAGCGGGCTGGCGCGCGCCATCGCAAGCGGCTCGGCTAGACGACTCCAGCGCGCAGCAGGTCGTGCATGTTGAGCGCTCCGACCAGGCGTCGCCCGGCATCGAGCACCAGTAGGCCGTTGATGGCGTGCGCTTCCATGAGCCGCAGCGCCTCGACGGCCAGGGCATCGGCGGCGATGGTGACAGAGTCGCGGGTCATGGCCTGCTCGATGGGGGTGTGGCGAACATCGAGCCCGCGATCAAGGGCGCGGCGCAGATCGCCGTCGGTAAAGACACCCTGAAGCACCCCCTCGGCATCGACCACGCCGCTCATGCCAAGCCCCTTGCGCGACATCTCGGTCAGGGTATCGAGCAGCGGCGTTCCGAGCGCCACCACCGGCAGGCGCTCGTCGCGGTGCATGATGTCGCTCACATGCAGCAGCAGGCGCCGCCCGAGCGTGCCCGCCGGATGCGAGCGGGCGAAGTCCTCGGCGGTAAAGCCGCGCGCCTCCAGAAGCGCCACGGCGAGCGCATCGCCCATGGCGAGCGCGGCGGTGGTGCTGGCGGTGGGGGCCAGGCCGAGCGGGCAGGCCTCACTCGCGACGGCGATGTCGAGATTCACGTCGGCCTCGCGCGCCAGGGTTGAGTCGGGGCGTCCGGTGAGGCTGATCATGGGCACGCCCAGACGCTTGAGGATGGGCAGGATGGTCAGAAGCTCGGCGGTTTCACCCGAATTGGAGAGCGCCAGCACCACGTCGCGCGGGGTAATCATGCCCAGATCGCCATGGCTGGCCTCGCCCGGATGCACAAAAAAGGCGGGGCTGCCGGTGCTTGCCAGGGTGGCGGCGATCTTGCCGCCGATGTGGCCCGACTTACCCATGCCAAGCACCACGATACGGCCCTCGCAGGCGAGCATGTAGCGACAGGCGGTCACGAAGGCGGTGTCGATACGGTCGATGAGCGCGCCAACCGCCCGCGCCTCGGTGTCGAGCACCGCGCGACCAAGCGCCTCAATGCGCTCGGCCTCTCCAGGGGCGAGTGGGGCCGGGGTGGTTCCGAGGTGTCGTGGTTCGGTCATGCGCGTCTTGTGAATGCTGTGTGGCTGCTTTTAAATGCAGGGCGAACCATACACCAGGCGGCCTTGGCTGTCCTCCTTCAGGCGCTCGCCAAGGCGATCTTGCTTGACGCTCCCGGATGCACTCGCGAGAATGCCCGATTCTTGGCTAAGCTGGCGCCGGTGTGGCGGCAGCCTGCGCGGTCTCGCTGTTCACTCGCCCTCAGACCGTCACCGCAGGGGCCTAGAGCACCGAGGAAATGCGCTGGAGACTCAGCCGTTCATTCAGGGCCATCATGATTATACCTATCACAGATGGATTTCTCGGTCAGGGCTGGGGGATGGACGCGGGGGTGTCAGCGGCAGGGATGCCGCTGTCAAGCCTCCAGGGATGGATTCACGTCCGTCCCCCGTGGCCATCGCCCAGCCCGGAGCGCATGAGGAAAACCGAAAAACTGATGAGCAATGAGTATCACCAAGGGATATCAGGTCAGGCTCGCACAGGTGCGCAGGCGCCGGGTTGCGCCCATGTCTGAGCCGATCATCGAGCAGCCGGCGCCTGTCACGGGGGGCGGTGATGTCTTGGTGCGCATTCGCGGTCTGGTTTTTCGGCGTGGTGGGCGGGCCATCTTTGACGGGGTGGAACTCGACATCCGGCGTGGCGCCGTCACCGCCATCATGGGGCCGAGCGGCACCGGCAAGACGACCCTGCTGAAGCTCATCACCGGGCAGTTGCCCCCGGACGCCGGAACCATCGAGTTCGACGGCGAGCCGGTGCGGGCGCGCGACCGTGCGGCGCTTTACCGCCTGCGCCGGCGCATGGGGATGCTCTTTCAGAGCGGCGCTCTGCTGACCGATCTCAGCGTCTTCGACAATGTCGCCTATCCGCTGCGTGAGCATGGACGTCTGCCGGCCTCGCTGCTGCGCAAGCTGGTGTTGCTCAAGCTCGAAGCCGTGGGTCTGCGCGGCGCGCGCGATCTCATGCCGGCTGAGCTTTCGGGCGGCATGGCGCGGCGTGTGGCGCTGGCGCGCGCCATCGCACTCGACCCCGACATGGTGCTCTATGACGAGCCCTTCACCGGGCAGGATCCCATCTCCATGGGGGTGCTGGTCGCGCTCATCCGCCAGCTCAATGACGCCTCGAACCTCACCAGCCTGGTGGTGTCGCACGATGTGCGCGAGACGGCCCAGATCGCCGATTACATCTATCTGATCGCGCGCGGTCAGGTCATCGCCCAGGGTTCGCCCGAGGCGCTCGCGCGCGACGCCTCGCCCTGGGTGCGCCAGTTCATGGACGCCAAACCCGACGGGCCGGTGCATTTTCATCATCCGGCTCCAGCACTGGAGGCGGACCTCTTCACGCGGGGGAGGCACTAAGATGCTGTTCGATCCGCTGGCGCGCCTGGGACGCGCGGGACTGGGGGTGCTGGAGCGGCTGGGGCGGGCGCATCGTCTGCTGCTGGCGATCCTGCTTGGCAGCGCCGAAGTGCTGCTCCGCCCGCGGCTGCTGATCGCGCAGCTCTACAACATCGGCGTGCTTTCGGTGCTCATCATCAGCGTCTCGGGGCTCTTCGTGGGCATGGTGCTGGGTCTGCAAGGGCACTATGTGCTGGCGCGCTTCGGCGCCGTCGAGAGCCTGGGGCTCATGGTCGCGGCCTCGCTGGTGCGCGAGCTTGGCCCTGTGGTTACGGCGCTGCTGGTGGCCGGACGCGCCGGATCCGCGCTGAGCGCCGAGATTGGACTCATGAAGGCGACCGAACAGCTTGCCGGGCTTGAGCTCATGGCGGTCGATCCGGTGCGCCGCATCCTGGCGCCACGTTTCTATGGCGGGGTGCTGGCGATGCCCCTGTTGGCCGCCATCTTCAGCGCCGTGGGCGTGCTCGGCGGCTTTTTTGTTGGCGTGGGGCTCCTTGGCGTGGACGCCGGCGCCTTCTGGAGCCAGATGCAGAATCAGGTCGATTTCCGTGAGGATATCGTCAATGGTGTCATCAAAAGTCTGGTATTTGGCGTGGTGGTGACCTGGATTGCCCTCTTTCAGGGCCATGACTGCGTGCCGACCTCGGAGGGCGTCAGTCGCGCCACCACCCGCACGGTCGTGCTCGGGGCGCTGGCCGTGCTCGGGCTCGATTTCATCCTGACCGCCTTGATGTTCGGAGACTGAGGCATGAGCCGAGAGCGCAATCTGGAAATTCTGGTCGGGGCCTTCATGGTGGCCGGCTTCGTGGCCCTGTTCTTTCTGTCGATGCAGGTGAGCAACCTCAGCCTCGGCAATGCCGCCGAGGGCTATCAGCTCACCGCGCGTTTTGCCAACGTGGGCAGCCTCAAGGCGCGCGCGCCGGTGACCCTGGCCGGGGTGCGCGTGGGGCGGGTCGAGCGGGTGACCCTCGATAGGACGACCTACGAGGCGGTGGTCGCCTTGCGCATTGATGCCGAGGTTGACAACATTCCCGAGGATACCTTCGCCAACATCTTCACCGCCGGGCTGCTCGGCGAGCAGTACATCGGCCTTGAGCCGGGCGGCAGCCCCGAGATGTTGCGCGATGGCGATGAAATCATGCAGACCCAGTCAGCGCTCGTTCTTGAGCAGATGATTGGTCAGTTTTTATTCAGCAAGGCAGGCGGAGATAGCTAGATGCCGCAGCAACGTCAATTTCTTTTGCTGGTTGTGCTCTTGGTTGGATTCTTGAACACCTCGCTGGTGCTGGCCGCCCAGGATAGCGCCACTGAGCTGGTGCGTCGCACCACCGAACAGGTCTTGAAGGCGCTTGAGTCGCGTCGCGCCGAGGTCGAGCGCGATCCCAGTCTTATCTACGGACTCATCGAGCGCCAGGTGGCGCCGCATTTCGATTTTCGCCGCATCACCCAGGGCGCGGTCGGCCAGTACTGGCGTCAGGCCAGCCCCGAGCAGCAGGCGCAACTGGTGGATGCCTTCAAGCAGGTGCTGGCGCGCACCTATGCCCGTTCGCTGCTGAGTTATTCCGGGCAGGAGATTCGCTATCTGTCAGAGCGTCCGGGCTCGCGCCCCTCGCTGACCACCGTCTCGACCGAGGTGCGCGAGCCGGGCGGTGCGCCCATTCCGGTCGATTATCGTATGCACAACGCTGGCGATGGCTGGAAGGTCTATGACGTGGTGATCAACAACGCCAGCCTGGTCGGCAACTATCGCAGCGGTTTCGCGACTGAAATTCGCCAGAATGGTATCGATGCCCTGATCGCCCGGCTGCGCGACATGAACCGCCGGGGGCAGGACTGAGCGTGGCCGCCCAGCTGTCCGCAGGTCGCGATTGCTGGCGCCTGGAGGGCGTGCTCGACTTTGCCAGCGTGCCGGCCCTGGTGGCCGAGGGTGCGGCGCTGGTGCGCACCCAGCCCGAGCTGATCATCGACCTTGCGGGCGTGGAGTCAACCAACAGCGCGGGGCTTGCGCTTCTGCTCGAATGGCTGGATCTGGCCCGCGCCCAGGGTTGCGCCCTGCGTTACCGTCATCCGCCCGATGCGCTCTGTCGCATCGCGGCCCTCTCCAACGCGCATTCACTCCTGCCGCTCGCCTCCGAGGCCGAGCTGCAGGTGGAGCGCGCGCCGACATGACCGGTCTGCGATGGCCGGCGCTATACGGAGTCTGACACCTTGGAAGGAGGCGTGATTGGCGACCTGGCGGCCCTGGCCAGTTGTCGCACCTGTCTGTTCGAGCCCGGCGCGCCCGAGTGCGGCAAGCCGCTTGCCCATGAGCACTCCTGCACGCGCTGGCGACCTGCATCCCTGTTCGATCAGGCCCTCGTGAATTCCGCGATCCGGGTTGACCCCATGGATAAATTATGTATTGCCGGCGGGCGGGCGCTCGATGGCGTGCTCTCCGCCTCGGGCGCGAAGAATGCCGCCTTGCCCATCCTGGCCGCCACCCTGCTGGCCTCGGGGCCGGTGCGGTTGACCAATGTGCCCGCGCTGCGCGACATCAGCACCACCCTGGAGCTGCTCGGGCAGTTGGGGGCGCGGCTGTGGCGCGAGGGCGATGTCGTGCAGAGCGAACCAGCCGAGCTTGCGTCCTTCGCCGCCCCCTACGAGCTGGTGAAGACCATGCGCGCCTCCATCCTGGTGCTCGGGCCGCTGCTCGCACGCTATGGGCGCGCCGATGTGTCGCTCCCCGGCGGCTGCGCCATCGGGGCGCGCCCGGTCAATCTGCACATCGAGGGGCTGCGCGCCATGGGCGCCGAAATCAGCGTCGAGGGTGGCTACATCCGCGCCCGCGCTCAGCGGCTGCGCGGCGCCCGGCTGGTGATGGAGATGGTCTCGGTGACCGGCACCGAGAACCTCATGATGGCCGCCGCCCTGGCCGAGGGCGAGACCCTCATCGAGAA
>JAFGTZ010000110.1 GCA_016938795.1 Chromatiaceae bacterium
CCGCTCTCGGCCGGCTCCAGGGCGCTGCCGGTGAAGACGAACACCAGGCTCGCGAAGGCCACCCGGTCGCCGGGCGCGAGCGCCGCCGGGCGGCGCAGGCGTCGCCCGTTGACCGAGGTGCCGTTGGTGCTGCCAAGATCCTCCAGCCACAGCCGTCCGTCGCGGATGGTCAGGCGGGCGTGGTGGCGCGAGATTTGTGGCGAGTCGATGGCCAGACCGCAGTCGGGCAGGCGTCCAACCAGAATCTCGTTCGAGGCGCCAGGCGCGGGCGCCTCGGCTCGGGGCGCCGGTCCGGCGGGCGCGCTCGACTCGGTGAGCGCGATCTGTACCGGGCTCTCGCCGAGCACCATCCAGTCGCCGCCGCCGATGGGCGCGGCAGCATAGACCGCGCGACCGTTGACGATGAGCGGCGCCTCGTCAATCGGCTCGATCAGCAGACGGCCCTCGCGCGAGAAGATTCGCGCATGGCGCGGGCGCACGCCCCGGCCCGCCAGACGCAGGGTGCAATCGGCCCCGCTGCCGAGGGTGCAGTCGTCCACGGGCGTGAGGCGCGCCCGCCCAATGGCCCGGCGCGCCGTTCTCAGTTCGATGTCCTGGACCATGGTGTCCACGCGGTTGCCCCGCCGTCCGCTGGGTTTGATTCCCTGGATCAAATCTAACCCATTCCGCGCCCGAGGCAAATGGCGGATCGGCATGGTCGTTGCGTTCCGCAAGCCTTTGGTTGAATCAGACGGCTTGGCGTAGACTCATTGGGTGAGTCTGGATGCCGATCAGAGATGCCTTTTTCGGTGAGGGTCGGGAGGCCGTCGTCAAGCCTCTCGTGGTCATGATCCAGGCCGGGCCGTCAAGGAAAACCAACAGACTGATCTGCAATGGGTATACAGCTGAAGGAGTGACAGTATGCAGACACAGCCCCTGCCCGAGTATCGCTTTGAGGACTATCTCGCCATCGAGCGCGAATCGACCGATGTGAGACACGAGTATATCGAGGGTCAGGTGTTCGCCATGAGCGGCGGCAGCTACGAGCACAGCCTGATCACGGCCAATCTGGCCAGAGCACTTGGCAATCAGCTTGGGGGTAGCCCCTGCGTCGTCCTCTCCAGCGACATGCGGATACGCATCGAGACCGCCGATGCCTGTGTTTACCCCGATGTCAGTGTGCTGTGCGGTGAGCCGTGCTTTCATGACGCACGGCGCGATGTGCTGACCAATCCGGTGCTGATCGCCGAAGTGCTCTCACCCTCGACCGAGGCCTATGATCGCGGCGGCAAGTTCGCGCTTTATCGCCAACTGCCTGGCCTGCGTCACTATCTGCTGGTCGCTCAGGACCAGGTCGCGGTGGATGTCTTCACCCGTCAGCCGGACGGACGCTGGGTGCTCGATGCCTATACGGACCCGGATGCCGAGATTCTGCTGGAGGCGCTCGACTGCCGCTTGTTGGTGCGCGAACTCTATGATCGGGTGGTGTTTGGCGTCGTCGAGACGCCTGCAACGCAAGCCTGAGGCTGACAGCGGGGTCGATCAGGGCGGCGCGATCTCGAGGCGGCGCGCGGCGATCCACACCAGCCAGACCACGGGCACGCCGATGAGGGTGGTGAAGACGAAGAAGCCCGGATAGCCCAGGCCCTCGACCAGTCCGCCCGAGTAGCCGCCGAGTACCTTCGGCAGCAGCGTCATGAGCGAGCTGAAGATGGCGTACTGCACAGCGGTAAAGGAGACGCTGGTGAGGCTGGAGAGAAAGGCGACGAAGGCCGCGCTGGCCAGCCCGGCGGCGAGGTTGTCGGCGCTCACCGCGAGATAGAGCAGGGCGGGGCTGGGACCGGCGGCGGCGAGCAGCACGAATACCAGATTGGTGAGCGCGGCGAGCACGGCGCCGAGCATCAGGATGCGCATGACGCCAAAGCGGCTCGCGAGCAGCCCGCCGAGCATGCCGCCGAGAATGCTCACGATGACCCCAAAGGTCTTGACCGCCGTGGCGATCTGCGGCTTCGAGAAACCGATGTCCTGATAGAAGACATTGGAGATAACCCCGAGCACGATGTCCGAGATGCGGTAGAGCCCGATGAGCGCGAGCAGCAGCAGCGCGGTCTGGAGCCCGTAGCGGGCGAAGAAGTCGCGCACCGGGTCGATCCAGGTGGCGCGCGCCACGGCGCGATCGAGCGCGCCGAGCAGTACCAGTCCCCAGCC
>JAFGTZ010000111.1 GCA_016938795.1 Chromatiaceae bacterium
TAGCCGCGAGAACCCCCGCGCTGAGGTTGGGAACCCGGGATCAGCACTGGCCGGCAGGCACAGTGGCACGCGTGTCTGCAAGGGTCTCGCTGTCGGCTCGCGGCTGGAAGCCGCTTCCACGGGTCTTGCGCCTAGCGTGTCTGCAAGGGTCTTGCTGTCGGCTCGCGGCTGGAAGCCGCTTCCACGGGTCTTGCGCCTAGCGTTGACAGCAAAGACGGTATCTACGCAAGGCTAGAAGGCTGACGCAACGGTACGCAGTGCGCAGCCTACGAGACTCAGGCCGCATGGCCGCAGGAGCGGCTTGAGCCGCATCTCGCCCCGGATGTGCTTTAGAACTTGAGTTCCAGCCCCTTGACCTTCCGGCGGAAGTCGGCGGTGACCGCTTCGATGTCCTGATCGCTGGCGATGACCTTGGGGGTGAGGATGACCACCAGCTCGGTGCGCTTGGCGTCCTTGCGGCGTTCGCTGAAGAGTCCGCCGGCAAAGGGCAGGTTGGAGAGACCGGGCACGCCCGAGCGTCCGTCGGAGCGCTGGTCCTGAATGAGACCGCCGAGCACCACGGCCTGATTGGAGCGCACCGCCACGGAGCTGGTGATGTTGCGCGTCTGGAAGGTGGGCGAATCGAGGTTGGAGCTTTCGGTGGTGGCCACGGTGCTCACCTCCTGCTCGATCTCCATCTGCACCAGCCCGCCCGGGGTCACGCGCGGCTTGACCGAGAGCATGACGCCGGTGTCCCTGTATTCGATGGTGTTGATGATGCGATCGGTGGTGGAGGTGCTTTGCTGCTGGGTGGTGGCCACCGGAACCTCCTGGCCGACCTGGATCTTGGCGGTCTGATTGTCGAGCACCATGACCGAGGGCGAGGAGAGCACGTTGACCAGATTCTCGCCCGCCAGCGCGCTTAAGGTGGCGCGGATGGTGTCGGGGCGCGAGATGATCGACCAGGTAAAGCCGGGGAAGGAGGCGCCGATGCCTGACTGGGTGGCGCTATCGAGGGTGCCATCGAGTGAGAACTGGCTGCGCTGATCCTTGGTGGCGAGGCTGAAGAAGTTCCACTGCACGCCGTATTCGAGGCTCCCGCCCAGGGTGATTTCCAGAATGGTGGCCTCGACCAGCACCTGAAGCGGCACGATGTCGAGCTGCTTGAGCGCATCGAGAATCTTCTTGTAATCGCGCGGGCTCGCGCGCACCAGCAGCGAGTTGTTGACCGCGTCGGCCACGATGCTGACCTCGGAGGAGAGCGAAATGTCGCGTGCGCTGGCGCGCGCGCGGGCGCTTGTTGTGCTCGTGCCACCCTCGCTGCTCGCCCCCTCGCTGCCGATGCTGGTTTCCTTCAGGCCGGGTGCAACACCGCCGGTCGGGCGGGGGCTGGAGGCACCGCCACTGCCGCCGAAGAGTTCGGAGAGGATGTTGGCAAGATTTTCGGCGTCGCCATGGCGCACCCGATAAACGAAGAGGCGCTCGGCGGCCTGACCACTGGCCTCGGCCATGTCGAGCCGGGCGATCCAGTCGCGCGCCTGCTCCACGTAGCGCTCCTGGGGCGACACCACCAGCAGCGCATTGGCGCTCTCCACCGGCACGAAGCGAAACAGCCCCTTGAAGGCGCCGCCCTCGGCATCGCCGAGCAGTCCCTGAAGTTGATTGACAACCTCGTTGGCCTTGGCGAACTCCAACACGAAAAAGCCGACCGAGAGCCCGGCCATCCAGTCCACGTCGAATACCTGAATGGTGTCGAGCAGATTGCTCATCTCCGGGCTGGTGCCGGCGATGACCACCAGATTGCGCAGGGTATCGACCCGCACCACACTGCCCTCGGGGGCAAGCGGCTGGAGGATGGCGCTCATCTCCTCGGCGCCGATATAGCGCAGCGGCACCACCTGCACGCTGTAGCCTTGCGGCAGGGCGCGGCTGGACTCGCCGAGCTGAGGCGCCACGCGACCCTGGATGGCGTTGGCGAGCGGCACCACCTCGTAGCGCTCGCCTTGGTTGACGAGGGCTGCGCCATTCATGCGCAGCAGGGTCTCCAGGGTGGGAATGAGATGCTCGCGGCGCAGCGGCTGGGCGGTCTGGAGCGAGGCCACGCCCTGCACCGTGGGGTGGAGCACGTAGTTGACGCCGAGCAGGTCGTTGAGGATGACCTTGACGACCTCGCGGATGTCGGTGCCGTCGAAGTTCAGTGTGACATCGCCCGGCGCGGTATCCACCTTGGGGCGCGAGACCTCGCGCACGAAGGTTCCGCTGCCGCCTTCGATGGCATTGCTTGCCATTGCGGGGGCGTTGTCACCAAGGGCGATAGTCTGGGCGCTGGTGCCGCCACGCGCGCGATCCGTGCGCGCGCGTGCCTCATTGGAATCGAGCACATGCCCCTCGGGATCGCCAACCTTGAGCGTGGGATCCCAATCGGCGCGCTCGCAGGCGCCAAGCATGAGCGTCAA
>JAFGTZ010000112.1 GCA_016938795.1 Chromatiaceae bacterium
CAACGAGAAGCGCATGTTGCAGGAGGCGGTTGACGCGCTGCTCGACAACGGGCGGCGCGGGCGCGCCATCACCGGCACCAACAAGCGCCCGCTCAAGTCGCTCGCCGACATGATCAAGGGCAAGCAGGGGCGTTTCCGTCAGAACCTGCTCGGCAAGCGCGTCGATTACTCGGGCCGCTCGGTTATCGTGGTCGGTCCCACGCTCATGCTGCATCAGTGCGGTCTGCCCAAGCGCATGGCGCTGGAGCTGTTCAAGCCCTTCATCTTCAGCAAGCTGCAACTGCGCGGTCTCGCGGCCACCATCAAGGCGGCCAAGAAGATGGTCGAGCGCGGCACGCCCGAGGTGTGGGACATTCTCGAAGAGGTCATCCGCGAGCATCCGGTGCTGCTCAACCGCGCCCCGACGCTCCATCGTCTCGGCATCCAGGCGTTCGAGCCGGTGCTCATCGAGGGCAAGGCGATCCAGCTCCATCCGTTGGTCTGTACCGCCTTCAACGCCGACTTCGACGGCGACCAGATGGCGGTGCATGTGCCGCTCTCGCTGGAGGCCCAGCTTGAGGCGCGCGCCCTCATGATGGCCTCGAACAACATCCTCTCGCCCGCCAACGGCGAACCCATCATCGTGCCCTCGCAGGACGTGGTGCTCGGGCTCTACTACATGACCCGCGAGCGTGCCGGCGCCAAGGGCGAGGGCAGTCGCTTTGCCGACATCGACGAGGCGCGCCGCGCCTATGAGACCGGACACGCCGACCTGCATGCGCGCTGCACGGTGCGCATTCGCGAGGTCATCAAGGCCAAGGACGGCAGTCGTCGCGAAATCATCTCGCTCAAGCAGACCACCCTGGGCCGCGCCCTGGTGTTCGCCATCGTGCCCGACGGGCTGCCCTTCGACCTGGTCGATCGCGCCATGGGCAAGAAGCAGATCTCGCGTCTGATCAACACCTGCTACCGTCAGCTCGGGCTCAAGGACACCGTGGTCTTTGCCGACCAGATCATGTATCTGGGCTTCCGCATGGCCACCCGTGCCGGCGCCTCCATCGGTCTCGACGATATGGCGGTGCCGGATGAAAAGGCCGACATCCTGGCCGAGGCCGAGAAGGAGGTGAAGGAGATTCAGGATCAGTATGCCTCGGGTCTGGTCACCAACGGCGAGCGCTACAACAAGGTGGTCGATATCTGGTCGCACACCAATGATCGGGTGGCCAAGTCGATGATGAATCGTCTCGGCGGCGTCATCATCTCGGCCGATCCCGCCTTCGAGGCGCGGCGTCTGGTGAGCGAATACCGTCAGGCGGTCTACAGCCTGACCGAGGGCGAGGCGCGCGAGACGGCGCGCACGCTCTTTGGCGAGTTCCTGACGCGCGTCATCGAGGCCGGCGAGGGGCTCGCGCGCGGTGAGCTCGATCAGGAGGCCTTTGGCGAGCGCATCGAGAACCTCTTCAACGAGATGCGTCCGCGTGTCGATGCGCTGGTCGATCTTGGCGCCCTGCGCGCCAAGGAACTCAGGGATCGTCTCATGCCGGCGCTCAAGTCGCCGCGCAAGGCGGTGAGCGCCGAGCGCCGTCATGACTCCTTCAACTCCATCTACATGATGGCCGACTCTGGCGCGCGTGGTTCGGCAGCCCAGATCCGCCAGCTCGCCGGGATGCGTGGCCTCATGGCCAAGCCGGATGGCTCCATCATCGAGACGCCGATCACCGCGAACTTTCGCGAGGGTCTGAACGTGCTCCAGTACTTCATCTCCACCCACGGCGCGCGCAAGGGTCTGGCTGACACCGCGCTCAAGACCGCGAACTCCGGGTATCTCACCCGTCGTCTGGTCGATGTGGCGCAGGACATGGTGGTTCTGGAGCCGGATTGCGGCACCGACAAGGGACTCCTCATGGCGCCCGTCATTGAAGGCGGCGACGTGGTCGAGCCGCTGCGCGACCGTATCCTCGGGCGGGTGGCGGCGGTCGATGTCTACCATCCGGCCACCAGCGAGCTGGTCTGTCAGGCCGGCACCCTACTCGATGAGCACTGGGTCGAGCGCTTCGAGGAGGCGGGTATCGACCAGGTGCGGGTGCGCTCGCCCATTACCTGCGAGTCGCGTCTCGGGGTCTGTGCCCAGTGCTACGGGCGCGACCTGGCGCGCGGTCATCGTGTCAACATCGGCGAGGCAGTGGGCGTCATCGCGGCGCAGTCCATCGGCGAGCCGGGCACCCAGCTCACCATGCGGACCTTCCACATCGGTGGCGCGGCCTCGCGTGCGGCGGCGGTCAGCAGCATCGAGATCAAGACCAGCGGTTCGGTGCGTCTGCACAACATCAAGACCGTGCAGCATCACTCGGGCAACAACCTGGTGGCGGTGTCGCGTTCGGGCGAACTCATCGTGCTCGATGAACGCGGCATGGAAAAGGAACGCTACAAGGTGCCCTATGGCGCGACCGTGCGCGTCAAGGATGGCGACCAGGCCAATCCGGGCGACGTGGTAGCGACCTGGGATCCGCACACCCATCCGGTGGTGACCGAGGTGGCGGGCAAGCTCGCCTTCGAGGACTTCATCGAGGGCGTGACCGTGCAAACCCAGGCCGATGAGAACACCGGTCTGACCGCGCGTGTGGTTATCGATCCCAAGCAGCGTCCGGCGAGCGGCAAGGATCTGCGCCCCATGGTGAAGCTGCTCGATGAGCAGGGCGGGGAGCTCAACATTGCTGGCACCGATCTGCCCGCGCGCTATTTCCTGCCATCGGGCGCCATTGTCAGCGTCTCCGATGGGGCCATGGTGGGTGTGGGCGACATCCTTGCGCGTATCCCGCAGGAATCGTCCAAGACCCGCGACATCACCGGTGGTCTGCCGCGCGTGGCCGATCTCTTCGAGGCGCGCAAGCCCAAGGAGCCGGCGCTTCTGGCCGAGGCCAGCGGCACCATCAGTTTCGGCAAGGACACCAAGGGCAAACAACGTCTCATCATCACCAAGGATGACGGCGAGACGGTCGAGGAGCTGATCCCGAAGTGGCGTCACGTGAACGTCTTCGAGGGCGAGCGCGTGGAACGCGGCGAGGTCATCGCCGATGGCGAACTGGCCTCGCATGACATCCTGCGCCTCAAGGGCGTGACCGCACTCGCTGAGTACCTGGTCAAGGAGATTCAGGACGTCTACCGCCTCCAGGGCGTGAAGATCAACGACAAGCACATCGAGGTCATCGTTCGCCAGATGCTGCGCAAGGTCGAGATCACCGCGCCGGGTGACACCAAACTGCTGCGCGGCGAGCAGGTGGAATACAGCGCCTTGCTCGACGAGAACAAGCGGACTGAAGCCGAGGGCAAGCAGCCGGCGCTCTACGAGCCGCTGCTGCTCGGTATCACCAAGGCGTCGCTGGCCACCGAATCCTTCATCTCAGCGGCCTCCTTCCAGGAGACCACGCGCGTGCTCACCGATGCGGCGGTGCGCGGCTTGACCGATCGGCTGGTCGGACTGAAGGAAAACGTCATCGTCGGGCGCCTCATTCCGGCGGGCACCGGTCTCTCCTATCACATGGAGCGGCGGCGCAAGCGCCAGGAGGTGCGCGGTGAGCTAACCCCCGAGGAGCTGGAGGAGGCGCTGAAGAAGGAACTCAACACCTCCACGACGGACTGAGGGGCGCTCATGCCGAAGAAACAAATCGGCGGTTGACACCTCTGGGGTGTCTCCCTATACTGCCCTGTCTCAGCTAGCCGGCCTGCGCCGGCTAGCCTATTTTTTCTAGTCCGGTTCCCTGGTCTGGGCGCATCCGCCCGGTCCCCGAGTCGATCGATCGCACGAGCGTGCGCCCTTGTTGGTGCGCCGTGATGTTGCGCAGATGTCGTTCGGCTTTCGTGATATTGGCGCGAGGGCGCCCCTGGAGACTGATTGCATGGCAACCATCAACCAACTCGTGCGCAAGCCTCGCAAGCGCAATGTGGCGAAGAGCAATGTGCCGGCCCTGGAGGCCTGTCCTCAGCGCCGCGGTGTTTGTACGCGCGTCTATACCACTACCCCGAAGAAGCCGAACTCGGCGCTGCGCAAGGTCGCGCGCGTGCGTCTGACGAACGGTTACGAAGTCGCCTCCTATATCGGCGGTGAGGGGCATAACCTGCAGGAACACTCGGTGGTGCTGATCCGTGGCGGTCGTGTGAAGGACCTTCCCGGTGTGCGCTATCACACCGTGCGCGGCACCCTCGACACCTCGGGCGTCGAGAAGCGCCGTCAGGGTCGTTCCAAGTACGGCGCCAAGCGCCCGAAAAGCTGATTCAGTATCCAAGATCAAGGTCGGAGTCGATAGATCATGCCGAGAAGACGCGTTGCCGCCCGTCGCCAGATCCTGCCGGATCCCAAGCACGGGAGCGAGTTGCTGGCCAAGTTCATCAATATGCTCATGGAAGATGGCAAGAAGTCCGTCGCTGAGCGCATCATCTATCGCGCGCTCGATCAGATCGCGGATAAGAAGGGTGCTGAGCCCATCGAGCTGCTGGAGCAGGCCATGGACAATGTGCGCCCGGCGGTCGAGGTGAAGTCTCGTCGTGTCGGTGGCGCCACCTACCAGGTGCCGGTTGAGGTGCGTCCCACGCGTCGCAACTCGCTGGCGATGCGCTGGCTGATCGATGCGGCGCGCAAGCGCTCCGAGAAGTCGATGGCGCTGCGCCTGGCTGGCGAGCTTATGGACGCCGCCGAATCGCGCGGTTCGGCGGTCAAGAAGAAGGAAGACACGCATCGCATGGCGGAGGCTAACAAGGCCTTTTCGCACTACCGCTGGTAGCGCCCCTCGCGGCGTTACCTCGTTTCAGCTTCAGCGTTCTTTAAGATTATCAGGGCGGATTCAGTCGTGGCACGTAGCACCCCTATCGAGCGGTACCGCAATCTCGGTATCATGGCGCACATTGATGCCGGGAAGACCACTACCACCGAGCGCATCCTCTTTTATACGGGGGTCTCGCACAAGATTGGCGAGGTGCACGACGGTGCGGCCACCATGGACTGGATGGAGCAGGAGCAGGAGCGTGGTATCACCATCACCTCCGCAGCGACCACCTGCTTCTGGAAAGGCATGGATCGCGACCGTCCTGAGCATCGCATCAACATCATCGATACCCCCGGGCACGTTGACTTCACCATCGAGGTGGAGCGTTCGTTGCGCGTGCTTGACGGCGCCTGCGCGGTTTTCTGCGCGGTCGGCGGTGTCGAGCCTCAGTCCGAGACCGTCTGGCGTCAGGCCGACAAGTACGGCGTGCCGCGCATCGCCTTTGTCAACAAGATGGACCGCATGGGTGCGAACTTCCTGCGCGTAGTGCAGCAGGTCAAGGATCGTCTCGGCGGTAATTCCGTTCCCATCCAAATCCCGATCGGCGCCGAAGAAGACTTCAAGGGCGTGGTCGATCTGGTGCGCATGAAGGCCATCTACTGGGATGAAGAAAGTCGCGGCATGGAGTACGAGGCCCGCGATATCCCCGAGGATTTGGTCGATCTCTGCGTCGAGTGGCGCGAGAAGATGGTCGAGGCCGCCGCCGAAGCCAACGAGGAATTCATGGAGAAGTACCTCGAAGGCAACGAGCTGACTGAAGCCGAAATCAAGCAGGGTCTGCGTGCGCGCGCACTGAAGAGCGAAATCGTGCCCATGATGTGCGGTTCGGCCTTCAAGAACAAGGGCGTGCAGGCCATGCTCGACGCCGTGCTCGACTACATGCCCTCGCCGGTCGATGTGCCCGCCATTCGCGGTATCCTCGATGACAAGGACGAGACCGAGGCGACGCGCGAGTCCTCTGACGATGCGCCGTTCTCCGCGCTGGCCTTCAAGATTGCGACCGATCCCTTCGTGGGCACCCTGACCTTCTTCCGTGTGTATTCGGGCGTTATCAGCTCGGGCGATACCGTCTACAACCCGGTCAAGAGCAAAAAAGAGCGTGTTGGCCGTATCCTGCAGATGCACGCCAATGATCGCCAGGAAATCAAGGAAGTGCGCGCTGGCGACATCGCTGCCGCCGTGGGTCTGAAGGATGTCACCACGGGCGATACCCTGTGCGATCTCAACAACATCATTACCCTGGAGCGCATGGAGTTCCCCGAGCCGGTTATCTCGGTTGCGGTTGAGCCCAAGACCAAGGGCGACCAGGAAAAGATGGGCATCGCGCTGCAAAAGCTCGCACAGGAAGACCCCTCGTTCCGCGTCCATACCGATGAGGAATCTGGTCAGACCATCATTTCCGGCATGGGTGAGCTGCACCTTGAAATCATCGTCGATCGCATGCGTCGCGAGTTCAAGGTCGAGGCCAATGTAGGCGCGCCCCAGGTCAGCTATCGCGAGACCATTCGCACCACGGTCGAGCAGGAAACCAAGTTCGCGCGTCAGTCCGGCGGTCGCGGCCAGTTTGGTCACGTCTATATCCGTCTGGAGCCGCAGGAGCCGGGCGCGGGCTACGAGTTCGTCAATGCCATCGTCGGCGGCGTGGTGCCAAAGGAATATATTCCGGCGGTTGACAAGGGTATCCAGGAAGCCATGAAGAACGGCGTGCTTGCCGGCTTCCCCATCGTGGATGTCAAGGCAACGCTCTACGATGGCTCCTATCACGAGGTCGATTCCAGCGAAATGGCGTTCAAGATCGCCGGCTCCATGGCGCTCAAGGAAGGCACGGCCAAGGCCAAGCCGGTGCTGCTCGAACCCATCATGAAGGTCGAGGTCGTCACCCCCGAGGAAAACATGGGCGACGTCATGGGCGACCTCAACAGCCGTCGCGGCATGATTCAAGGCATGGAGGATGCCCCCTCGGGCAAGGTCATCCGTGCCGAGGTGCCGCTGGCTGAAATGTTCGGCTATGCCACCGATCTGCGCTCGGCCACTCAGGGTCGCGCCACCTACAGCATGGAGTTCTGCAAGTACAACGAGGTACCGGCGAGCATCGCCGAGGCAGTCTCCAAGAAGAAGTAACGAATTGTCGAAGGGTAGAGCGGGATGTCCAAAGCAAAATTCGAACGCAGCAAGCCCCACGTCAACGTGGGCACCATTGGTCACGTTGACCACGGCAAGACGACGCTGACG